>CAJOIB010000038.1 GCA_905234705.1 uncultured Selenomonadaceae bacterium
ACCTCAAAGTTCCAAAACACTGCCGGTAGAAAAATTTGTTCGGATGTCGTCGCCGGAGCAATGGCACAGCGCAAATCTTTTGACGCCCCAATTTTCCAGCGTTGTCAAAGTTTTGTCAATTCGCGCAGAATCCGCGTTGTTTAAATGGACGCCGCCAATCACGCTTTTAATCGGCAAATCCAATTTTTTCTGCACAGTCGAAACAATATTCAAAATGCCAACATGCGAACAGGCAACCACAACAGCCACGCCGTCGCCTTCGCGCAGGACAAGGCAAATTTCATCTTCAAAGTTATCGGGAATTTTATCAGCGCCGCGCACAAATTTATCTGGTATCGTCTCAAAATTAAATCGCCGCTGGAAATTGCCAATCAGCCAAGCGCTATCGTCCAACTGAATCAAATCATTGCAAACGCGCTGCTCAATCCGCCATTTCGCCAAATCTTGAAACGTAAAACCCGCGCCCTTGTAATCGTAGCCGGTAGCACTGCGCGAGAATTTTTCATACCAAAAATTTTTGCCGGTGTAAATGTAAGCCGGTTTTTTAATTTTAATGAGCGCCGGAAAACCGCCCGCGTGATCGTAATGTGCGTGACTAATCGCCGCAAAATTAATTTTCGTCAAATCAATGTTCAATTTCGCCGCATTTTTCCAAGCAATGTCAGTTTGCCCGCAGTCAAAAATAAAATTCAGCGCGGGCGTCTCGACGTAAAAAGAAAGCCCGTGCTCACATTCGAGATTGGGGCGAGTATTTTTATCTTCAACCAAAACTGTAAGCCGAATCATTTTGTTTACCTACTGCGCGATTTTGTTGCCGGAATTTTGATTTTGCTCATAAGTATAAGCGGCGCGCAAAATTGTAGCTTCGTCGAGCGGCTTACCAATCAGCTGAACTCCAATCGGCAAATATTCCCGCGTGAAACCGCACGGAATAGAAATGCCAGGCAAGCCCGCAAGATTCGTCGGCACAGTGCAAATATCCTGCAAATACATTTTGAGCGGGTCGTTAACCATTTCGCCCGTCAAAACTAAATCGACATTTTTAAACGCTTCAGTAAAATCATTTTGAATGAGCGTACGAACTTTCAGCGCCTTCAAATAATATGCATCATAATAACCGGCGCTGAGCGCGTAATTGCCAATCATAATGCGGCGCTTGACTTCTTCGCCGAATTTTTCAGTGCGGGTATTCGTCATCATATCGACAACATCAACGCCGTCGACGCGCGCGCCATAACTCACGCCGTCATAGCGCTCAAGATTCGTCGCCGCCTCAGCCGGAGCAATTAAATAATACGTGGCAATGGCGTATTCGGTATGCGGCAGGCTAATTTCAACAATTTTAGCGCCGAGTTTTTCAAAAACATCAGTTGCTTCGATAACCGCGTCTTCAATTTCCTTATCCATACCGCTGACAAAATATTCTTTGGGCAAACCGATTTTCAAATTTTTAACATAAGTAACAAGACTTTCAGTAAAATCGGGAACGGGCGCGGCTGTCGAAGTCGAATCCATTTTGTCATTGCCGCAAATGGCGTTTAAAACCATCGCGCAGTCCCGCACGTCGCGAGTTATCGGTCCGATTTGATCAAGAGACGACGCGAAGGCAACCAAGCCGTAACGTGAAACTCTGCCGTAAGTGGGCTTTAAACCAACCACGCCGCAAAAACTAGCCGGTTGACGAATTGAGCCGCCGGTATCTGAACCCAGCGCAAAAATCGCTTCACCGCTCGCAACAGCCGCCGCACTTCCGCCAGAACTGCCGCCAGGCACGCGGTTAATATCCCACGGATTTTTAGTCGGGTGATACGCGGAATTTTCAGTAGAGCCGCCCATTGCAAATTCATCAAGATTCGCTTTGCCGAGCATTACCAAATTTTGAGCGTTTAATTTTTCCATAACCGTCGCATCGTACGGCGGAACAAAATTTTCAAGGATTTTCGACGCGCAAGTTGTTTTAACGCCCTTCGTGCAAATGTTATCTTTAATCGCGCAGGGAATACCTTCGAGCGGCGCGATTTCTTCACCGCGCGCAATTTTCGCGTCAACTTTTTCAGCGGTCGCAAGCGCATTTTCGCGGGTAATTTCCAAATACGCGCCAATGTCAGATTCTTTTTCGTCAATGCGGGCGAGCAAGTTATTTGTCAATTCGACGGCGGAAATTTTTTTAGCAACAAGCATATCGTGCAATTCGTGCGCCGTTTTTTCGTACAGTTTCAAAATTATTCCTCCAATACACGCGGGACTTTGAAGTAGCCATCTTCCTTGAGCGGCGCATTTGACAGCGCTAAGTCTCTATCGAGCGACGGCTTAACAACATCTTCGCGGAAAACATTTTGCATAGGCAGGGCGTAAGTTGTCGGGGAAATTTTTTCGGTATCAATGGATTTCAAAATATCCACGTAGGTTAAAATTTCGTCGAGCTGTTCAATTACGCGCGCGGATTCTTCGGGGCGAATTTTCAGCCGCGACAGACTTGCCACAGTTTTAATATCCTGTTCGGTTACTTTCATAAAAAATAGCGCGGTTTTGCTAGTGGCTAGTGAATAGTAGCTAGTGGTTAGAAATTTTCCCTAACCACTAATCCCTAATCCCTAATCACTAAACAACCGCGCTTGCCACTTCCTTTCGCAAAAAATCATTTAACAAGATTATCAAAATCAGCTTGAGGCACGAGCGTAACCAGCCCCATTATCGCTAAAATTTGTTCCAACGCCACTCGCGCAGAAGCTGTATTCTTAATGACAAAGTTAACGTCTTTCCAATGCTCGAACTCTTGATTTTCGTCGGCGTATTCGACATAATATTTAATTTCTTCATTGGAACAGCCCGCGCGCAACATCCGCTCGATAAAAACTTCTTCATTAATCATCAAAAAAATTGTGACCAAATCCTGGTTGATAAATTTCGACAGCTGCTTGATACCGTCGGGCGTCATCATAATCATAACGCTGACTTTGTGCTGCTGATAGGAATCAAGGACATCTGCGCGACGAATGCCAAATGAGCTGCCTTGATATTGGCTGTTAATGATTAATTTTTCAGCGGCGTAAGCGTCGGGCTTAACCGTGGTATAAAGTTTGCGCTTGTAGGCGTAGCGGTCGTCAAAATATTTCGTGGTGATAGTTGGAATGTAATGAATGCCCATTGAAACCAGCTGCGAAACCATTGACGATTTACCGGCGCAATGTGGACCGAGAAATGCGTAGACCTTATTTTTAGCCATTTAAAGACTCCTCTCAATAATTTTCAGCGTTGACTTCAAAATAACTCTGCGGGTGTTTGCAAACGGGGCAAATATCCGGCGCGTCAGTTCCAATGACAATGTGCCCACAATTCCGGCACTCCCACATTTGCACGCCAGCTTTTTTGAAAACTTCTTGCACTTCAACATTTTTTAAAAGTTTGCGGTAACGTTCTTCGTGATGTTTCTCGATAGCCGCCACGCCGCGGAATTGCTCGGCAAGTTCAGTGAAACCTTCTTCTTCAGCTTCGCGCGCCATTCTAGCGTACATGTCTGTCCATTCGTAATTTTCGCCGTCAGCCGCGTGCAAAAGATTCGTCGGAGTATCGCCCAATTCGCCCAGTGCTTTGAACCAAAGTTTAGCGTGTTCCTTCTCATTGTCAGCGGTTTTCAAAAACAGCGCCGCGATTTGCTCATAACCATTTTTCTTAGCAACGGACGCAAAATAGGTATACTTATTGCGCGCTTGAGATTCACCGGCAAACGCTTCCCAAAGATTTTTTTCAGTCTTGGTGCCTTTCAAAGATTTTTTAGCAGACGTTTCAACTACTGGTACAACTTTTTCAAAATCGCTGGCTGGGTGTTTGCAAAGCGGGCAAATAAAATCGGCGGGCAATTCGTCACCAATATATTCATAGCCGCAAATTCTGCAGCGCCAAATAGTTTTGCCTTCCGCAGTCTTGCCAACCGCCGCCGGTTTCGGTTTAATATTTGACTGATAAAAATTATAAGTTGTCGACGGCGTGTCATTGAACTTTTGCATATCGACGACTTCAGCGATAAAAATGCTGTGCGTGTCGAGTTCGACCTGCTGAATGACATTGGCGCTAATGAAAGAATTTGTGCCTTCAGTAATGGCGAGAGTGCCGTTGGACGTGCGCTGAACTTTATCGTAGCCCGCGAATTTGTCAACATTTTTGCCGCTCTGAAAACCAAAACGTTTGAACAAATCGAAAGTTGCCGCTTCGCTGATTATCGACACGGTAAATTTTTTTGACTTGACAATCATATCGTGAGTAAAATTGGATTTATTAACTGCGATTGAAATTCTGTCTTTTGAAACGGGCGCGGCTGTAACTTGCGTCACGGTATTAATTATGCAGGCGTTATCTTTATTTTTGAAATTGGAACTTAAAACAAACAGACCGTATTGAACATTGAATAAAACTTTACTGTCCACGTTAAAACCTCCTAAAAAATTTTTTTTTATCAGTATGCCTTGTATTATAGCGGTTTCAGATTTTCTTGTAAATGTCAAGGACTGGTATAAAAATTTTTCCTTTGCTAAAATAGCTAAACCAATATTTTTTTTGGAAAGGAGAGATCGCGATGGAATTAAGGACGGTTACGAAACGCTCGGGAAATTTTGTTGCGTACGACCGCACGAAGATTTTTAACGCCATTTCCGGAGCAAACCGCGACGCTTCGACGCCCGAAGATAAACTTCAGCCGGACGACGTTGAGCGCGTGACAATTTCAGTGGAGCTCGCCATTGGCAACCGCGAAAATATCAGCGTCGAGGAAATTCAAGACCAGGTTGAAAAATCTTTAATGGCGCAAGGTTTTTTTGATGTTGCCAAGCAATTTATTATTTATCGTGAAAAGCATTCGCAGCGGCGGCGTGCTCAAAAAGAATTGATGGACATTTACCGCGATATATTTTTTGCTGATTCGGCTGACGTGGATTTGAAACGCGATAACGCCAATATAAATGCGGACGCGTCAATGGGAATTATGCTGAAACTGGGCGCGGAAGGCGCTAAACATTTTGTAGACAATTACGTTTTGCCCGAAGAATTTGCGCGCGCGGATAAGGAAAATTGGATTCACATTCACGATAAAGATTTTTCGCTGATAACTTTGAATTGCTGTCAGATAGATTTGTTGAAACTTTTTCACGGCGGATTTTCTACGGGTCACGGTTTCCTGCGCGAGCCCAAATCGATTCGCTCTTACGCGTCGCTGGCGTGCATTGCTATTCAGTCCAATCAAAATGATATGTTCGGCGGGCAGAGCATTAACGCCTTCGATTATGCTATGGCTGAGGGCGTGCGGAAATCTTTCAAAAAAATTCTTGCGGCGGAAGTCGAGCGCGCTTGCGAATTTTGCGACGTCGAAACTTCTGCTGACATTGATTTTAATATTTGCACTTATTCAGAAAAAAATAATCCTGCCGCCGTTGAAAATTTAACCGCCGTTGTTGGCAATGAAAAACTTGCTGAAAAAATTTACCGCCAGGCTTGCCGCGACGTCGAAGAAGAAACTCACCAGGCTATGGAGGCGCTGATTCACAATTTTAATACCTTGCACTCTCGCGCAGGCGCTCAAGTTCCTTTCAGCTCAATTAATTATGGTATGGATACTTCGCCCGAAGGTCGCCTTGCTATCCGCGAAGTTTTAAACGCCATTGAAGCGGGTTTAGGAAATGGTGAGACTCCGATTTTTCCAATTTCAGTTTTTCAGCTTAAAGACGGCGTGAATTACAACGTTAACGATCCGAATTATGATTTGTTTCGTCAAGCCTGCAAAGTCAGCGCCAAAAGACTTTTCCCGAATTTCGTAAATCTCGACGCGCCTTATAATCTGCAATATTATCGCGCAGGAGATTATAACAGCTACGTTGCGACTATGGGCTGTCGAACGCGCGTTATGTCGAATGTCAATGGCGCTGAGCAATCCGGTTCGCGCGGAAATTTTTCTTTCGTGACAATTAATCTGCCGAAATTGGCGATTGAAGCGCGCGGCAGTGTCGGGGAATTTTTCCGCCTGTACGATAAATATATCACCATTTGCCACGATTACCTTTTGTTCCGCCTTAAAACCATTGAAGAAAAGCACGTGTATAATTTTCCGTTTTTAATGGGTCAGGGCGTATGGATGGGCTCGGATAAATTGAAACCCACCGATACGATTAAGGAAGTTTTAAAGCACGCGTCATATTCAATCGGCTTTTGCGGTTTGGCTGAATGTCTCGTTGCGTTAATCGGCAAACACCACGGACAAAGTAAAGACGCGCAAGAATTAGGTTTGAAAATCGTTGGACACCTGCGCGAGCGCACGGACGAATATACAAAGCTTGAGCGGCGAAATTGGACAACATTTGGGACGCCCGCTGAATCCACCGCCGGACAATTCCAGCGCGCTAATCGTAAACAGTACGGGCTGATTAAAGGCGTCACCAACCGCGATTATATGACAAATTCAAGCCACGTGCCGGTTTATTTCCCAATCTGCGCGAATGATAAAATTCAAATCGAAGCGCCATATCACGCACTTTGCAACGCCGGACACATTGCCTATATCGAAATGGACGGCGACCCGACGAAAAATCTTTCCGCGTTCGAGGCGATTGTCCGCGCTATGCACGACGCCAATATGGGCTACTTTTCTATCAATCACCCCGTCGATAGAGATCCGGTTTGCGGTTACACGGGAATTATCGCAAATGAATGCCCGCATTGCCACAGAAAAGAAATTGAGCGCGGCACTTTCCATATTGACAGACTTAATCATTGACAGAAAAATTTTTGTGTGATATCCTAATTGCCGTTTACCGCACGATTAGGTTTGAAAATCAGCAATGATACCGAAATCGGCGAGTTCATCTTTGTGGAGGTGTTTAAAATGTACGCAATTATTAAAACCGGCGGCAAACAGTACAAAGTTTCCGAAGGCGACGAAATTATCATTGAGAAACTTGAGGCTGAGGAAAATGCAAGCGTGACTTTCGAGGAAGTTCTTGGAATTTTTGACGATGACACCGCGAAAATCGGAACTCCGAAAGTTGAAGGCGCGAAAGTTACCGGCACTGTCATTAAAAACGGCAAAGGTCCGAAAATCCGCATTTTCAAATATAAGCACAAGACTAATTATCGCCGTCGTCAAGGGCATCGTCAGCCGTTCACGAAAGTTAAGATTGACAAAATCGAGGGATAATTTATGATTGTTGCGGAGATTTACACGCAGGACGGCAAAATCAGCGGCTTTTCGATTGACGGGCACGCGAATACTGCGCCGCACGGGCAGGATATTTATTGCGCCGGAGTTTCGACTCTTTCGCAATCGGCTTATCTTTGCATTAGAGATTTTCTCAAACGCGAATTTGACGGCGATTCTGGCAGCGGTTTGCTTGTACTCAAATTGAAAGACCCGCCCGACGATTTAACTGAAGCCGTTTTTCAAACTATGCTAATAGGTTTGCGTGAAATTGAAAATCTCGCTCCGCAAGCTTTGAAAGTTACTATCGGAGGTGAATCCAATGTTTAATTTTGATTTACAGCGTTTCGCACATAAAAAAGGCGTCAGCTCCACACGTAACGGGCGCGACAGTGAATCCAAGCGTCTCGGCGTCAAAGAGCAGGCTGGTACAATGGTTACTGCGGGAAGTATTTTAGTTCGTCAGCGCGGCACACATTTTCACCCTGGCTTGAATGTTGGTCGCGGAAATGACGATACACTTTACGCGAAAATTGACGGCAAAGTTGCGTTCGAGCGCAAAGGTCGTTGGCAGCGCAAAATCAGCGTCCATCCTGTTGAGTCTGTTCAACTCGCAAAATAATAACCCCCGCACGGGCTTAAAAATTTTTCAAATATATTATAAAATCTCTGACAGCAAAGTTGTTGGAGATTTTTTTTATGCGCAAATACATTTTGAGCCGAATGATTCAGCTTGTGCCGATTTTATTGGGGATAACTTTTCTGACTTTCGGAATGATGCAATTCACCGCGGACGACGCCGTTGACAAAATTTATGAGGGCAGCGTCTCTGAAGAAATTAAATCGGCGAAACGCGCGGAACTTGGGCTTGATAAAAATTTTATGATTCAGTACGGAAATTGGCTGGGCGGCGTCATAACGGGCGATATGGGCAGGAGTTTTATCAGCGGCAAATTAGTATTTGAAACATTCGCGGAGAAACTTCCGGCGACGATTGAGTTAATGCTGGTATCGATTTTGCTGACAATTTTAATCGCAACACCGGCGGGAATTTTGGCGGCAGTCAAGCAGAATAAATTTCCGGATTATTTAATACGCGCGCTAAGCTTTATTGGAAATTCAATGCCGAATTTTTTTGTAGGGCTGTTGCTGATATATTTTTTGGCGCTGAAACTAAATTTGCTGCCGATAATCGGGGCAAGCGTGATAATGCCAGCCTTGACGTTAACAATCTCAATGGGTGCGAAATATACGCGGCAAATTCGCGCAGTTGTGCTTGAAGAATTGAAAAAACCGTACGTAATGGGCGCGCGCTCGCGTGGCGTCAGCGAATTTACCATTTTGACAAAAAGCGTCCTGCCGTCAATTTTAGTGCCGGTGATAACATTGCTGGCGCTGTCAATCGGCTCGTTATTGGGCGGCACGGCGATAGTTGAAACGATATTTATGTGGGACGGCGTAGGGAAAATGGCAGTCGACGCAATTTTGATGCGGGATTATCCGCTGATTCAAGCTTACGTGGTATGGATGGCGATAATTTACGTGGTAATAAATTTGGCGGCGGACTTGCTGTACAGATTTTTAGACCCGCGCATTCGTTACGGAGAGAACGGCTAATGTTAAAACCACTTATCCCTGACCACTTATCACTTATCACTGTACCGGCGCTTGCGCTGATACTAGTGGCGATTTTCGCGCAGTACTTGACGCCGTTTGATCCTTACGCGCAAGATTTAACAAGAGCATTGACGCCGCCGGATTCAGTAAATTTGCTGGGCACTGACAGATACGGGCGCGACATTTTATCACGGGTAATAATCGGCTCACAGACGACGATTTTATCAGCGCTGGCACTTTTGGCGGTAATTTCAATCGTTGGAAGTTTAATCGGCGCGGTGTGCGGTTTCAAGGGCGGCAGAGTCGATACAATTTTAATGCGAACGTCGGACGTATTTTTAGCATTTCCGCAAATGGTTTTTGCAATAGCGGCGGCTGGAGCATTAGGCGGCGGCTTATTCAACGCGGCTCTAGCATTGGCGTTAATCGGCTGGACGAAGTACGCCAGAATCTCGCGCAGCTTGACTTTGACGATACGAAAAATGCCGTACATAGACGCGGCGAAATTGGCTGGCACAGGCTCAGCTGGAATTTTGATAAATCACGTGTTGCCGAATATCGCCGGACCAATTTTAGTGACGGCGGCGCTCGACATTGGAACAATCATAATGGAATTGGCGGGGCTGTCATTTTTGGGCTTGGGAGCAATGCCGCCAACAGCCGAATGGGGCGCGATGATGAACAATGGGCGTTCGATGTTGCAAACTGCGCCGTGGGTGATACTTTCGCCTGGATTTGCAATTTTTTTGACAGTTGCGATTTTCAATTTATTGGGCGACAAATTGCGCGATGTAATTGACGTTAGGGGGAACAGAAATTGAAAAAAATTTTTATTATGGTGGCGGCTATTATTTTTATGGCTAATGTTGCCTGCGCGAAAGTTCAAGTTGATTATGGCGTGTCGGAAGTTTATTCACATGAGGATATCGACGCGGCAATTAAAGTTCTTGAATCTAACTATAATGATCCGATACATTCACTTAAAAGTTTAAAATACGCGGGCAATGACTGTCCCGTCAAAGAAAATATTGATTCTGTGCAATACATGAAATTAAGTGCCATTGTATATGTTTCGCCGGATAATTTTTGTACGACTTTTAGTCAAGGATATTACACTACAGATATATTGTGGCTCGTGCGCACATACGGAGGAAATTGGGATTTTGTTGAATCTAATGTAATTTATAGCGATAAAACAATCGACAGCCTTGAAATTAATTACGCTGAATCTGAAATTTATTCTCGCGCTGAAATGTACGACGCAATCGATATTATCAAGAGCAAATTTAATGAATGGCGCGGCTGTAAACTGCACGCTATCAGATACGCGGGCGATTCCGCAAATAGCGTGGAAAATATTAAGTGGCTGAATGAGCTTGCGCCTGGTGAAAATTTCACGCAGTGCATAGAATTTTTAAGCGATTTTTACGTTTCGGCAGAGGCGGCAGATTTTACAACTTTTAATCCGAACAGTGAATATAAAAATTGGCAATGGTGGTTGGCGCGTACAGACGGCGGCGATTGGAAACTTTTAACTTTTGGTTATTGAGGTGGTAATATGAAAAAATTTTTAGCAGCGATGATTAGCGCGGGGATTTTAATCAGCGGTTGCGGCGGTGGCAATTCCGTTGCTGACGACAAAAATACTTTTACGTACGGGACGGTTGCTTACGGCGTGGCTATGGAAAATGCCGGTACGAATCCGCACGAATCTTACAGCGGCTGGTCGACTATTCGCTATGGAATTGGCGAGACGCTTTTTAAATTCAATGAGCACATGGAACTCGAGCCTTGGATTGCCGAAAGTTTCGCGCAGATTGACGATTACACCGTGCAAATTAAAATCAATGACGCGGCGGTTTTTTCCAACGGCAAGAAGGTTGACGGCGAGGCTGTTAAAAAATGTCTGGAACATTTGATAGCGAATCACGACCGCGCGCCGCACGATTTGAAAATTTCTGCGATAACGGCTGACGGGCAAACGGTTACAATCACTTCGACGGAAAAAGTTCCCGCGCTATTGAATTATCTCAGCGATCCGTACGGCTGCATTATCGACATTGACGCGGGCTTTGACGATAAAATTGTGGTTGGCACTGGTCCATATCGCGCGGTGAAAGTTACCGATACGCAGATTGATTTGGTGCGCAATGAAAATTATTGGGGCGCAGTCAAGCCGAAATTAGAAAAAATTATTGTGCGGAGCATAACTGACGGCGATACTTTAACGATGGCTATGCAAAATGGCGAACTTGACGCGGTTCAAGGTTTGCCGTATTCCAGTTTGAAACTTTTTGACAATGACAATTTTAAAATCAGCCAGGTTGATACTTCGCGGGTTTATCAAGCGGCTTTTAATTTCGACACGCCCGAATTGCAAGATTTGAATGTGCGGCGCGCAATTTCTATGGCTATTGACAAAGAAAATTTCACAAAGGTTTTACTTGACGGAAACGGCACGGCGGCGGTTGGTCCATTTCCGGCGAATTTGAGTTTTGGCGATAATGCAGTTCACGCGGCGGCTTACGATTTGGACGGCGCTAAAAATTTATTGGCGGAAAGCGGCTGGATTGATACCGACGGCGACGGCTACGTTGACAAGGACGGCAAAAATTTGGAACTGCGCTATTTGACTTATACTTCGCGTCAAGAATTGCCGCTTTTGGCTGAAGCCGCTCAAGCTAATTTGAAAAAAATCGGCGTCAAGCTCAACGTCAACGCCACTGACAACTACAAAACTTTTCTGCGCGACGGTGAATACGATATTTTCAGCAAGGCGATTGTGACAGCGCCGACTGGTGACGCGGAATATTATTTTACCAGTCATATTGTTTCGGGCGCGGTTGATAACGCCGGACACTACGACAGCGCGGAAATTTCGCGGCTTGAAAATGAGTTGCACAATACATTTGGCGCGGCGAATCGTTCAGCGCTTGCGGTTCAAATGTCACAGCAAATTTTAGATGACTGCGCGCTATTTTACGCCTCGCATTTAAGAATGTCTTTCGTTATGAAAAATAATGTTGTGGGCTTTTATGCTCACCCGTCCGATTATTACGAAATTACCGCAGAATTGGAGAAAAAATAATGTTTGAAAATATTTTAAGCGTGGAAGAAGTTTCGGTTGCGTACGGCGCGAAAGAAATTGTTCACGGCGTGAGTTTTAATTTGCGGCGCGGCGAAATTTTGGCGATAGTTGGCGAAAGTGGCAGCGGCAAATCCACGATTTTGAAGGCGATAAATGGCTTGGGCGGCGTGGTAACTGACGGGCAGATCTTTTTTGACGGGCGCGAAATTACAAATCTTGACGACAATTCGCGCAGGAAAATTTCCGGCGAATCCATTGGAATGATTTTTCAAAATGCGGGAGCGTCGTTTTGTCCGGTGCGCAAAATTGGCGCGCAGATTTTTGAAAGTGTCGCCGCTCATAAAAATTGGACTTATGCTGAATTTGAATCTCGCGCAGGCGTCATTATGAAAAATATCAATCTCGACGCAAAAATTTTGAATGAATATCCGTTTAAATTGTCGGGCGGAATGGCACAACGCGCGGGAATTTTAGCGGCAACGATTTTGAATCCGAAACTTTTATTAGCGGACGAACCGACTTCAGCGCTCGACACCATCACGCAGGTTAGCGTTGTCAAGGAACTTTTGAAACTGCGCGAGCGGCAAAACATTTCAATCGTGATAGTGACGCATCACATCGGCGTGGCGGCTTATATGGCGGACAAAATTTTAGTCCTGCGCGACGGGCGGCAAATCGAAGTTGGCACGAAGGAACAAATATTCAAAGCGCCGCAAGAAATTTACACGCGCGAATTAATCAAGGCGGCGGCGTAATGGTTTTGGAAGTTCGGCACGTCAAAAAAAGTTTTAATGGTCGCGCAGTGCTTGACGATATAAATTTTTCTGTCGACTCGGGCGAATGCGTTGGGATTGTCGGGCGCAGTGGTTGCGGCAAATCGACTTTGGCGAAAATAATTGCGCGGCTGATTAATTATGACAGCGGCGAGATTTTCATTGATGGCGAATTGCAGATGATATTTCAAACGCCGGAAGATTCATTTAATCCGCGCAAAACTTTAGGCTGGAGCATTGCTGAGCCCTTGCGTTCGGTGAAAAGTGATAAGTTATCAGTGGTTAGTGATTTGCTTGAAAAAGTTGGATTGCCTGCCGATTATGCGAAAAAATATCCGCACGAAGTCAGCGGCGGCGAATGTCAACGCGCGGCGATAGCAAGGGCAATTTCTGTTAATCCGAAAATTTTAATCTGCGACGAAGCCACCAGCGCCCTTGACGTGACGATTCAAGCGCAAATTATTAATCTGCTGAAAAAACTTTGCCGCGAAAAAAATATTGCCTGCCTATTTATTACGCACGATTTAAATTTGTTGCCGAAAATTGCTGACAGAGTGATTGTATTGCACGGCGGCAAGATTGTCGAGGAAAATTCGACAGCGGAAATTTTTAAAGCGCCGAAATCTCCTTTCACGCAAGAATTATTATCGGCGGATTTATTTTTTCAAAATCTGCAAAGCCTGCCGATATTTTTCAACGCGCGCTAAATCTTTATCAGTACGTGAATTTTCCGGTATCCTCGATAAATCCGAATTGTGCTGTAAATCGGCGATTTTAACTTTCGTAGCAAGTTTGTTAGTTTTGATTTTTTCAATGTACTCAAAGTAGGGAATATTTTTATCGTGCGTCAAAAGTTTCAGCGCGTCGATTTCCTCTGAATTAAGCGGCACAGCACTTTTCAAATCATCAAAATCATAATTGGTATCTTCAAGGACGTCGTGCAGCAACGCCACAATCACAGCCGAAATATCGTCCGCAACGCCCAACGCAACCGTTACAGTATGATTGAGGTATTCGACGCCAGCCTTATCAACTTGCCCGAAATGAGCCGCCTTGGCTATCGCATAAGCTTTTTGAACGCGCGCGTCAGGAAATTTTTCAAAATCGATTTTGTTCATTTAAATCACCTCTATAAAAAAATTTATGAATGGAGCAACCGAATGACTAACGAAAATAATTTAAACCGCCGGATAGAAAATTATTGGGATGAGCGCAGTGAAGATTTTAGCCGCGTTCGCCGAATGGAAATTGAGGGCGCGGATTTTGCCGCTTGGAATAAAATTATAGCAAAAAAATTACCTGTGGGTCGTCTTAAAATTTTGGACGTAGGCACGGGCGCAGGATTTTTCGCTGTTTTACTTTCAAAACTCGGGCACAGCGTTACCGGAATTGATATGTCGAATAAAATGCTGGCTGAGGCGCGCAAAAATATTTCGGCGTTTAATTGTCGCGCAGAATTTTTCAAGATGAATGCGCAGGAATTGAAATTTGCCGATAAAACTTTCGACGTGGTTATCAGTCGGAATTTGACGTGGACGCTCCCCGATGTTGTTCAAGCTTATCGCGAATGGCACAGAGTTTTGAAAATTGGCGGCGTGCTGATTAATTTTGATTCAAATTACGGCGACAAAAATTTTATGAATGAAAACACCTGCGCGAAGGGCGAAGTTGAAGACGAAATGCTGATTGAGTGCAATGAAATTAAAAACAGCCTGCGAATTAGCACGCACAGCCGCCCGACGTGGGACATTGATTTTTTGAAAACGCTGGGCTTTGAAATTAGTTGCGACGCTGATATTGCGCCGATTGTTCACAAAAGTAAAACTGTGCCGTACGATCCGATTGCGCTTTTTGCCATTTACGCCACGAAAAAAATTTGATACAATACCGGAAAAATTTTGGAGGCGTTTATGCAATTTATTGACAAGAGCAAGATTAGCGTTAAGGCTGGCGACGGCGGCAATGGCAAATCGTCATTTCGGCACGAAAAATTTGTTCCGAAAGGCGGACCGGACGGCGGCGATGGCGGGCGCGGCGGCAATGTAATTTTGTTGGCTGACGAGAATATTAATACGCTGTTGAATTTCCGGTACAATCGCAAATTTATTGCGGGCAATGGCGGCGCGGGCGATGTCAAGCGTCAATTTGGGCGCGGCGCTGAAGATTGTATTATCAAAGTTCCTGTTGGCAC
>CAJOIB010000039.1 GCA_905234705.1 uncultured Selenomonadaceae bacterium
GCCGCAAATCTTTTTCGTATTGGCTATGTTCCTGCTCAAAGATTTTGTCTTGCAAGGTTTCAATCTTGCCCTTAATCCTATCTATTTCGCGCTCGAAGGATTCAGCTTCTTTCATCGCCGCATTTTGTATTGTCGCCGCGACTTCTTCAACCGTTTCTGCTTTTTCCATTTGAGCCTGTTTCCATTGCTCAATATCCCGCAACTGTTTTTCAAACGCCGAATGTGTCAGCGAATATTCAATGTCTGCTGTATTCTGAATTAAATCACGCGCTTTTTGTAGGGCGTCTTCCCGAACTTTCAAGGCTTTTCGCTGTGCAAGTGATTCGGCTTCGGCTATATCCATTCCAGCGGCTATCCACGCTTCTTTTTCCTTGTCGATATTGGCGAGTTTGTTTTCAAGGTCTGTCCTATCTAGCGAATAAACACTTTCGCGTATGTCGTTAAGCTTTGCCTCTCGCTCTTCATACGCTTGGGTAATTTTCTTTTGTGCAAGTTCTGTCGCCTCTGCCTCTTCCATACCGGCGTCTATCCACGTTTGCTTTTCACGCTCAATATCAATCAACCGATTTTCAAGTTCCGAGCGCTCGTCTTTGTATACGCTTTCCCGTATTTCCGCTAATCGCTTTTCTTTCTCATATTCAATTCGCTCTAACTTCGCCGCGTGTAACTTATAAATTGCTTCTTGTTCGTCCTTATAAGCTTTTGCACTTTTCAAAGCTTCTTCAAGCCACAGATTTTCTTGTGCTATCGCCTTTTGGTAAATATTCTCGCGAAAACTCATAACCAACGAACCGGCTTGCTGACTGACATTCGCCACCTGTAACATTTGCGACTTCCCGAAGTCTAAATCTAGCTGTACGTTCGCTAATTCTTTCTGGTATTCTGCAATTCGCTTTAAGCTATAACCTAAACCAACAAGTTCTTCGTTTGTTTTTTGGATTTCGCCCTGCGCCTGCTGGTTACTTTTGCGCCATTTCTCCATTTGCTTATCAGCATTAGCAAAAGGGTTTAATGTTTGCTCGTCGCCGTGTGATTGACGTTGAAAATCAGCCCAAGATTGTTGCGCACCAGTTAAAGAATTGCCCCACTCAACCACTGTGTTTTTGGCGTCGACAAGAAAATTCTTCACCTTGTCTAGTACTGCAAATTTTTCTGCAAGCTCTGCAAGTTTATCAGTTGCCGAACCAGCCGCGCCGGTTATGCTAATACCAAAATCATTAGCAATACTTTTGACGCTATTCATCGCCTCGATTGCTACAAAACTCCAATAAATTATTGTTTCGCGGTTTTCTTGTAGTACCTCTGTCAGTTTATGAAAAGTCTCAAATGTACTTTCAAGCGCCGCGCTTGCCATCGGAACGGCTAACGACGATAACTGATTCTTAAATTCTTCAATCTGCGTATCAGCCAATTTCATATTCCGTGACGCTTCGGCTAATGACGCCTTATCTAAAATTGACCACTGAATTTTATTGTTATCTTCTTTCGCTTGCGCCCATTTCTCGAAAAACGGCAAAACGTCTTGCACTGCCTGACCATTTGTCATCATGACATAGGCTTCAGCTTCGCCAGCTTCACGCGCTTTTAGATAGCCTTCGTACAGTCTTTCAAGTGTTTCATCAAACGCCAACAAATGTCCGTTTGCGTCTTGAATTGTGATACCGTATCTTTCCAATGCAAGTACTTCTGGGGCGCCCCACTCGCCCTTGATAACTGCGTCCTGCACACCACGAACATAATCCCGTATGTCGTTATATTCGCCGCCAGCTAAACTTATTTCACCGAGCAAATCATTTGTTTTATCCAGCGACAAATTTAATTCTCTAGCCGCTAAACTTAATTCACGGAATCCTTGAATTGCAGGCGTCGCCATTTCTACCGCCGTTGTATTAATTTTATTCTTTGTTTGAATTACTTTTAAAATATCTGCAATTATATCGCCAACAACGCTGTCCATTTCCTCGAAATAGGCTATCGTCTTTGATAATGCTTCATCGGCGCTGTTTGACTTCAGTATGTCAACGATTTTGCTAATGTTTGAAGTACAATCTTCAACTGTATCTGATATTTCTTCAACGGATTCAGTTATTCCGTCCGCCATTTCCGAAAAAGAATCTTCGACTGTGGAAGTCATATCGCCTGTTGATTGCTCTGTCGTTGATAATACTTCTTGCCAGCTGGCGTCAATATCTTCTTGGGCTTGCTCAAAATCTTCACTCAAGACTTTTGCAGGATTATCATCGCGCATTTCTTGAGTCGCTTCATATGAGCCAGCCGCAACTGCCGCCAATCCTGCTACAACGCCTGCTAAGACTTTCGCGTGACCGACCGGTATTGGCAATGTGCGCCCTGCCTGTACTGCCGCATCAACTGCTTTTACTGCCGTCGGTATCAACCCAAGCATTTCTGTATTTACGCCTAGCGCTATTTCTTGCTGTTTGGAAAGGTCGCGTGTTTGTTTTTCCAAATTGCTCAATGCAAGTTTTTCTTTTTCAAGTTGAAATGCCGCGCTCTGCGTACTTTCCGCATTTTCGCCTTGTGTACGAACCAGTTGCTGATACGCCGCCGATACTAATGCAATTTTGTCGCGTTGCAATTCCATTTGCTTATTCAGCGCTTCAGCCTGTACTCGTACTTTTTCAGAAGCGCTTGCTGATTCTTCAAGCCCGTCTAGTTCTATCTGCCCGCGTATCTGTATTAAATGCTGTTCCCGACTGAGTTTATTCAAATTTTCCGTTAATGTTTTTTCCGCATTTACAAAGTCTGATTCGAGGTCTGATATATCCAGCCCTATTCTCATATAGAGTTCTCCAATACTCTCTGCCATTCGTCAACCTCCTTTCAGTCCAAAACTTTGTATGTGTATGTTTGCTTGCCGGTTTTGTCACCGTCAGTATCGTTAACTTTTTCGTACACGCTGATTAAATCTAACAGCAATTCTAAATTCATTGCGTCAATCTCAAAAAATGAGCTGTTACAAATCTTCATTGCCAACAAGTAACAGCTCATAACGCTTTCGTATGGATTTAAGCTTGCGCCGCCACTTCTGCCTCTACGTTTTTTTTCCCAAGTTTTTCTGTCAGCATCGCTACTATCGCATTAAACACTTCAAAATATTTCGGTGTAACTTCGCCAATTTCAAGATTATCAAGCACTTCATCAGCAGTTACGCCGAATGCCATTGCAATTATCGCACATTGTTTATCGACATAATCAACTGTGTCAATATCTTTGCGCCCAGTCTCGAACTTCATTACTTCGCGCCAAATTCGCGCCTTCAAATTCTTCATTTCAATAATTTGTCCGTTAATTTCAATCGTCGGTCTATTCATTATTATTATCTCCTTTTAATTATACTGCACTGGTCACACTAGTGAACCAAGTTGTTATCGTCGTTGTATCCGTTGCATCTACTTCTTTTTCAAGGTACACTCGCTTATTAGCCGCGTCTATCCTCGATACGAATGTTCCTTCTATGCGGTGCAAACCATATTCTAAAGAACTACCGCGAGTATTGGCGTCTTCGTTTGACGGAGCGAATTTTCCCTTGAAGAATACAACATACCATTTTTTATTTTCGTCGGTGTCAAGCTCATACATTATTGCTACATTCGGCGCTGTTGCATCAACGTCAGCCCCAAGTGTTTTAGTTCCCGAATCATAGCTATACCCCAAAAGCGCCGCCTTATCTTCCAGCGGAAACTTTGCGACTTCAAGGGTTATTGTATGTTCTTTCGTGCTTGTTTTGCTATCCAGCGCTTGATTATCGCCATACAATGTCGCCGTGTCATTTTGCGGACTATCCGATACTGAGTTGACACCAACCATCCGCTTCGGTGTGCCATAAACCGGCGCTGTTGTCGCCGTATCTTCTGTCGTCATTATTGCGTAGTGCAAATTTGATAAGCCTATAATCGCCATTTTTCTACCTCCCAATAGTGATTTTAAAATCAACAACTAACATTTTTCTATCGTCAATCATCAGCGGCGTTGTTTGCAGCCGCGTAAATCCTAAATCTGCCATTATTCGACGAACCGCCGCGTATATTTCGGTATATTCGCCGTCAACTGTTATGATATGGATTCTGATTGTCACTCGGTGAAGATTTTCCGCGTTATCGCCGTGCAAAACTGGTACATCGCTAATCGGCGCATATACCAATATCGCATAATCAGGATAAACCGTCGGAGCTTGCAAATGAAAAATGGACTTATCACCTTTTGGCAACAAGCCCATTAATATCGCATCGTTAATCATTGCCGAATAAACTTCAGCTTCAAGCCGCGTTGTTTCCATAACTGCCACCGTGTTTTATTGCGTCCTGTATTGCTCGCTTTATAGTTTCTTTCACATTGTCAACATTTGCCTCAATCGCCGGAAACAAAAACGGTTGACCGCGCGGCGAAAATTCTACAAACTGACCATAAGCAACTCCGCTTTGGTTTTTTGCATTTGCTGATAACTCATACGCCGCACCGTCGGCAACGTCCACTGCTGCAATTGAATCGCGAAGTTTGCCGGTATCGACAGGACAACGGCTTTTCGCATCCACCACAATCACATCAGCGCCATCTTTCAGCGCCGATTTTGCCGCTTGCAACACGTGTTCGCCCATCGCCCGCAAATTTCTTACCGCTTTTTCAACGTTTTGCATATTCACAGAGCCGCGTTGAAATTTACCTTCGCGGTGTCTACGTTTATTGGTTCGCGCCATCTTGAATCACCTCGATACAATCAATCTGTGTCCACATATGCCGCACTTCCAAATCTATCGGCGGCGTTGTTATTTTAAACCGCCTGCCTCGCCAGATTATTTCATCGTCCGGAAATATATCTGTTCGATACCTAACCGTTATTCTGTACGTCACGGTATTTATCCGCTCCGGCGTTGTATCATTTATTCTGCCTGTCAATGGCAACACCTTAGCCCAAATCTCGCAACGAATTATTTCAGCGCCCTTGATTATAGCGCCGCGCTCATTTCGGCTGACTTCATGATATACAACGCTTATTCGCTCGGTTAAATCGTCTACTGACATTTGCTGTATTGCCGTGCCTGTTGTTCTCATATCAGCTCATATTGGGAATAGTTATAACGACAGCGCCTAATCTATTTTTCAATACAAAACCGTTAGCGGTGCTTTCGCCACTGGTGACGCAAGTATCAGCAATATCGTCAAGTTTTTGTTTATCCGCCTTGGTCATTAAGCCGAAATCCGGCAATGGTGCGGTAGGAATATAAAGTTTGCCGTTGGAATCAACGCCGTAAGTGTTAGAGCCGATGACGACGTGCAAGGAAGTTTTATTATCGCCTTCGACGGTGATATTGTCGACGCTCGAGACGTAGGAAGCGTCAATTGTGGCGGTAATAGTATCGCCGGTAATATTGTCGTGCGAATCGGGGTTATTCAAGCCTCTAATAACCCAGCCGCTTGGATTAGTCGCGTAATGTGTGAAGATGGCATCAAGCGCCATGCCTTCATCGGTGACGTATTCAAAGCCAGCAGGGCAATACCAAAAAGCACCCTCGGTTGTTAAATACCAGCCAGCCTCTTCAGTGGTATGTGAGTCGCCGCCACCCGCGAATTTCTGTAAATCAAACATAATCAAGCCTCCTTCATTACGGGAATTTTATAAATTAAATTGCCAGCGCTGTTGCGAAATTCGACGCCATCAGCAACTTCATTGATTGAAAATTCCGCGCTGTCAATTTTAGCCAATCTGCCGTTGATATAACTGTGCGGGGCGGCGTTTATCAAATTAAGATTGACTTGGTACGTCGAATACATCATACCGATTGGAATATAACAAAAACCGTCGGCAGAATTAGGCGCTGTCGTTGTCACTGGGTTGCTCGCAACCGTGAAAATGTCGCCGCTCAACGTACCCTTGACGTACAGAATTTTATAAATATCGCCAGTCCAATTAGCGTCAAGCCCGTTTATTATCGTCAAAACGCTCAAACTCGGCATTATCAGATACAAATTGCTGATAACCGCGCCTTCGGTACGCGCCGTAGCGTCATAGAACAACGGATAATTAATGTCAAAGCTAACTCCCGCCGTTAACATTTTATAGCCTGTGGAATCGCCGCATATTAATTTCGCCGCCGTCGTAGTTTCTTTCGCCACAGTTACCGCATTAGCATAGCGCAGACGGTCAATCTGGTTAGTATCATAATCGGCGTCGCAGAACCAGCCATTTTTCGCTTTATTGAAAGTCATTGGGATATAATAATTCGCCGCATATTGGGTAGTGAGCCTTGTTGTCCCGTACCGATAAACAGCCTTAGCGCCGGTTGTACTGCCGTTTGAAAGTGTGAGATTCAAGGTTGCGTTGCCACTTCCGGCGTACGGCAACAGATAAATTATTCGCTTGCCGTCGTACAGTTCTTCTGATTTGCTTTTGCCTGTCCACGCGCCAGTGCTTTTCGTTTGCGTTCCGATAATAAATTCTACTGTTCTATTTGACAATTCGCTAAAATCGGCACTTATTGAATTTAAAATGTCAGACAGCAAGCTCAGTACTCTAATTAAAGATTCGCGCTCTTGACCCACGGTAGATATATTGCTCATTACGCACCACCGCCGCTAGCTGTTGGAAATACTTCATCAAGCATTGCTGTAAATTCTGCATCAGTCGCAACTTTGAATGTGCTATCAACTATACTGCCGTCGCTGGCGAATATAGCTATATTGCCCGCCGTTGCTCCTGTGACCTTGCGCATTAAATTACTGCCGTCAACCATTAAACCGTTCGCCGTCAAACTGAGCAAATTAGCCGCGGCAGGGTCGATATTCACTTTCACGCTGTAGTCGCTAATCGTTACGGAAGTATCGCTTGCCGTGTAAACGTCTACCAACTGCGCCATATCGACAAAGCTATATTTCACTGTGGGCGGTGTTGCGTCGCCCTTCACCGCCAGCACAAATACTGTTTTGCCGTCCAAATTCGGATTCGTGCTGTTCGGGTAAGTAATTGCCGAATAAGCAAAGTTCGGGACAATCGTTGTTCCTGCTTGGTCAAGAAATATTTCCTCCGGAAAATCGAAAGTGAACGCTGGCGTTGTCGTTGTGTCTGTCGTCAAGAAAAATTTAACCGTGTTGCCGTCAACTGCTACCGAGTGCAATGCGGTTGTATCTTGAGCCGCTTCTAATTCTGCCAGCTTTGCGCTTATTCTTTGCATTAATTTTTTTATTCCGCCCACTTGCGGCAAATCGTTGACATTGTAACTATCCGGCATTTGTATCACCGTCCAATCCTGTATCTTTTAGCATTGCGTCAACTTCTTCATCGCTCGCTATTCCAAATCCGCTATCTATCAAATTTCCGTTGCTATCGAACATTGCAAACGTTAAATTGGCGTCAGTGCTTGTTTCTGTGTTTTTAGTACTTCCAGCAAAATCGTATTGGCGAATAGGAAAAAGTAAAGAGCGGAGCGTCATTGTCAATTTGTGCATATCTGCGTCCGCCCTGTTCTCATATAAATAGCCGATTGTATAAAGCACTGACATTTTCGCCACTTCGCCCGATATTTCAAACACTTTTTCATCGAGCCTTGCTACATTTGCACAAAGATTTTGCGCCGCTCTCAATAAGCCTTCAATCAGCGTATCCTCATAATCGGTATCAATGCGTAAATATTCTTTCGCCTCTGCCAGTGAAACAATCATAACAATCAGCTCTTAATCTTCAAAACTCTAACAGCCTCAGGAAGTACCAGTTTGCCGTCAACTCTCTCAATCATCAAAAAGCCTGTCATATCATTCGGCATAAACAATTCGCGCAGTTCTTTAAATGAGCGCGTGCCTCTATCAGCAATGTAGTAATAGCTCATATCACCAAAAGCAACGACCGCCGCGCCCGCCGCAATCGCCGGAGCATAAGCCGAAGTGTACACTGGATAACCCAACAATCGGTCGGGCTCGCCTGCCGTATAACTCGGTTGCCAAATAAACGCTTGATTATTATCTTTCAGCTTTCGAATTGCCGCTATCACCGCGTCATTCATTATGAATATCGCATTTTTACGATACGGGCGTTTGAGTTTGTACACCAAATTAATAATATCATCGGCGGCAATGCTAGTTCCTGAAGTTGTTACCACTGTTGACGTATCACTTGCCGCCATTGTGAATAAGCCCGTCGGTTTATTTGCGCCGTTTCCTGTCAAAAATGCGTCTTCTTCAGCGTTTGCTATCGCCTTGCCGAACTGGTCTACTATGTACGTTTCTAAGTCAAAGGCGTTATCATACAGTAATTCATTTGTGACTTTAACGCCAGCGTGCAATTTATGAGCGTCAAGCGTAATTTGGCTGAAAGTGGTATCGCTGAAAGTTAAAGCTTCGCCTTCGTCAACCCACGCCGCTGTCGGTTTTGCGCCTGCTATATTAATTTTGTGCTCGCCCGAAGTTGTAATTGTTGTTCCAAGCGTGCGCATTATATTTTCTTCGCCGATTGTATCAATCAATTTGCTATCCCATTCATCGGGAACTAAATAGCCACCAAGCGCGTCTGTGCCTTCCTGCAGATAATCATTCACCTGTCTAAAATTTGTGCGAATAGCTGTCAAAGCGGCTTGTTTGTATTCGGCGCTCGCTCTGCCGGTTTTAATTCCCGTGCTGTTTTTTGGTATGGTCAAAATCGGTTGAGAGGTCGGGCTTGCCATTTGTGCGTCAATCTGCGCGCGCTTTTCATAGCGCTCAATGTTTTTGCTAAGGTCGACAAGGTCAGCTTCCATTCGGTCGTACGTTGCGGCGTCCTCTGCTGAAAGTTTGCCGTCTTTATCGGTGTGGCTATCAAGAAAGGTTTTCGTTTCTTCCCAAAGGCTTGCTCTTTTGTCAATTAATGTCAGAATATCCATTTTTATACCTCCAATAAAAATAAAAATAGGGTCTGCCGAAATTTCAGCCACCCCCCTAATGTGCAATTAAATTCAAACGTTTGTGAAATTGTGTGGCGTCAATCCGATTGTCGAATGTACGCCGCTTAATTTTATCAAGGAGCGAATTTGTAACCGCCATTCGCGAATAAATCAGCCCTTCGCCGCTATCTTCGACTTCGTTATCCGTGTACAAAATCTTATCGGCAAATCCTAATTCCAGTGCTTTATTTGCATTCATCCACGTTTCCGCGCTCATCATTTTTGATATTTTGTCACGCGGCAAGCCCGTTTTTAGCTCATACGCTGAAATTATCGATTCTTTTATTTCGTCCAGCATTCTAATCGCCGCGCGCATTTCATCAGTATTTCCGACCGCAAAGGTCATTGGGTCGTGTATCATAATTACACTTGTCGGGGATAATTCTACCGAGCCGCCCGCCATTGCTATTACACTTGCGGCTGACGCGGCAATTCCGTCAATTTTTACTGTTACTTCGCCCTTGTATTCCATTAGCATTGTATAAATCTGCGACGCCGCGAATACGTCACCACCATAGCTGTTTATCCACACCGTGATATTGCCTTCGCCAGAATTTAATTCACTGCGAAAAAGTTTAGGGTCAATCTCATTGTCAAACCAACTTTCCTCGGCGATTGTTCCTTCAATGCGTAATTCACGCTCGCCTTCGTTTTTTATCCAGTTCCAAAATTTTCTTTTCAATTCACTCACCTACCTTGTTTGCGTCTTTCAGCTTTATCATATTTCCATTAACCAAGTACAAATTGCCGCCCTCTTCGTCGCTTATCGGATTTAGATTTTCCAGTTCCCGAATATCATTTGTTGACAGCCAGCCGTTTTGTCGCGCAGTTGCATAGCCTTGCATTCGGCTCGCATAATCGCCGCGCATTAAGCCATCTACATTGAATTTTATGAAGTAGCGGCTTTTCTCCGAAGGCAACAACAACGATTTACAAAGCGCTTGTTCCCAACGCACAACGTACGGGTCAAGCGTATACTTCACAAACTCCAGCGACTGATTTTCTATGTTGCTGAAGGTCGCCCGCTCTAAATCTCCAATCAGATGCGGCGCCACTCGATAAATACGCGCTATCTCCGCTATTTGAAATTTTCGCGTCTGCAGAAATTGAGCATCTTCCGGCGGTATGCTTATTGACTCGTACGTCATACCTTCTTCAAGTATTGCGACTTTGCCCGCATTTGCGCCGCCGTACATCGATTGCCAACTTTCCTGTAATTTCTGCGGGTCTTTTATTAACGTCGGCGTTTTCAGTATCCCGCTCGGTCGCGCTCCATTCGCAAAGAAATTATTTCCAAAATCCTCACAAGCTATTGATAAGCCTATCGCATTTCGCGCCATTGCTATCGGGCTGTAACCTATCAATCCGTCAAATCCTAATCCTACGATATGTAAAATATCTTCGCGCCTAAGAATTATTTCGCCTTTGTCTTTAAAGTTTGGATTTTCTTCATTGTATCGCCGGTATCTGTAAAAAAGAACGCTATTATCGTCACGCTCGACGCTCATTTTATTCGGCAACAGCGGGTACAAACTAACCACTTGCCCATTAGCGCGCCTAATAATCTGCGCGTATGCATTGCCGTATAATAGCAAATGCGTCATCATAGTTTCACGAAAGACAAATGACGTCATTTCAGGATTAGGCTCATTATGCAACAGATTAAAAAGCGGGTGGTTCGGCGCGCGCTCTTTGCCGCCGTTTTTGTATTCGTACACGTGCAACGGTAAACTGGCGATACTTTCAGCTAATATGCGAATACAAGCATATACCGCCGCATTCTGCATCGCCGTAAACTCATTTACATTCTTGCCGCTCGTTGACTTGCCAAAGAAAAACGGAAATGTGCTGAATCTGTACGAATTTTGCGGCTTGTCTCGTGATTTAAACAAACCGCTGAACCAATCTAGTATCTTCATCGGATTCTCCTTACAATTTTTGCGCTATCTCATAACCTCTGCAGAATTTTATCAGTTCGGAACTATCCTTGAAAAAAGCCCCTGCCGTCCGGCAAGAGCCTATACAAATATCAATCCCCGCGAATTATACACGCTTTCAACCAAAACACCGCCCGCGCGAATTGCTCTGTCCAACGCCATCACCAGAGCCACTGCCCCGTCAACCTTTTCAGTACTTTTCGCCTTGTCAATCTTAATATTTCCGGCGGGGTCGGAGCGTATTGATATATTATCCATATTCCAGCGCAAAACCGGATTGCCATTATGCGCAATTTTCCGCTCTAGTATCAACTTCTCCAATTCTTTCGTTGGTGCTGACATTGATGCAAATCCTTGCCCAAATTGTATCATCGAAAAGCCATATTCTGATTCTAAATTCTGCGTCAATTGGGTCGCATTCCACCGGTCAAAGCATATCCCTTGAATGTTAAATCTCTCGCCCAATTCTCCGATAAATTTTTCTATGTAGCCGTAATGTACAACGTTGCCTTCGGTCGTTTGGATATAGCCTTGCTTTTCCCATACGTTATAAGGTACGTGGTCACGTCTCACTCGCAACTGTATTGTTTCTTCCGGTAGCCAGAAATACGGCAACACGTAGAATTTATCATCATCAGCTGTCGGCGGAAATACCAGCACAAACGCCGTTAAATCAGTCGTGGACGACAAATCTAAACCACCATAACAAACCCGCCCTTCAAGATAACTTTCGTCAAAAACAACTCGGCAATCATCATATTTCGCCATTGATAACCACCGACTTTCTTGCTTCACCCATTGATTTAATCGCAACTGTCGAAATGCATTTTCCTCCGCAGGTGTATTTTTCGCACTTTCGCACGCTGCTATTACCTTCTCAATGTCAACGGTAACACCTAACGACGGATTTACTTTCGCCCATACTTCAGGGTCTGTCCAATCGTCTGTTTCTGCCGCGCCGTATATCACCGGAAAAAAAGTAGGGTCAACCTTTCGCCCTTCGATTAGATCAAGCGCTTTTTGGTGAACTTCATAGCCGATTGAATTAACGTCGTTGCCCGCTGTTGTTATCAAAAAATAAAGCGGTTGTGTTCGTGCGTCGCCACTGCCTTTAGTCATTACATCAAAAAGCCTACGGTCGGGCTGTGTGTGGAGCTCATCAAATACTACGCCAGAAATATTAAAACCGTGTTTGCTGTAAGCTTCAGCGCTCAATACTTGGTAAAAGCTATTGGTCGGACGATAAATAATTCGCTTATTCGCTGTCAAAATCTTAATTCGCTTTGCCAGTGCCGGACACATGCGAACCATATCACAGGCAACATCAAAGACTATTGCGGCTTGTTGTCTATCGGCAGCACAACCATAAACTTCAGCCCGCTCTTCGCCATCCGCACAACAAAGATACAACGCTACTGCCGCCGCTAATTCGCTATTATGCGTTGGAATAAACGATTCTCCGGCAAGGTAGCAATGACTTTTGCTGTCAACTTGTATGCATTGCATTTTTACTTTTTCCGGTATCGGCTCAATATTCGCCAAATAATGAAAACACGACCGCGTTTGTTTTATGCGCTCACGTTGTCGTTTAATTTTCCTGTGCAGTTTTGACGTCGGCTGGTCTTCAAATGTTGTAAATCGAATTGTGTAAAGCGTTTCTCCTGTAGGCTCGCCGTATCTTGTAGACGGACTTTCGGTCATTGCATTTTTTATCCCTAAACTCCAAAGTAGCTCACGAACTGATTCTGCAAAATTCTTTATCGTACTGCAATATATACTTTGCCCTTTGACTTCGGAAATACATCCGTCGGAATCAATTAATCCTTGCAATAACGCCCAACGCTGATTTTCGGACGCTCTTAAATATTCTGGGCTTATCACTTTGTCGCGAAAATTAGATACAAGCACCCGCTTTAACTCTTTGTAGTACAAACGTTCGCTTCCTGCTTGCTTATACCTTCTATGCACTGTGTACGGAATAAGCGACAATAATTCATCTACGTCGGAATCTCGAACTGTTATTTGCGGTTCGTTGGCGCAACCGTTACCTAGCCAATAGCCAAATGTATATGCGTCAATCGGTAAATCGGCTTCCGGCAATTTCAACGCCTTTGATACCGCTATTCTTATTATTGAGCGTTTACCTTCTGGTTTTTCTTTATATTTGTTGCGAAACTTATAAAATCTGCGGTAAATTTCGCCGGTTGTCCAAATAACAGATTTTCGTTTTCCGCGTATATATTCTAAATTCCACAAATGACGCTCACCCGCTACGATTGAAGAGCCGTCGCGAAATGTTAATTTATATGCCTGTTCTGAATCATCGATTTCACTTTTCGCCACAACATTACAAGGCTCACCATTTTCATCGAAAACTTTATCGCCAATCTGAATTTCGCCCATTGTTTTAAAACCTTCGGGCGTAGGCAATTTCGTATCTAATGCTAATTCTTTGCCGTTCTTTTTGGGTATCTCTATGTAAGCTGTGTTGAATTGGCGATAACCATTTGGCTTTAAAATACCAAATACGTCGCGAATTATTTGCTCCTGCCAATCGATTAATTCAAACGGTTTACCCGCCCATATCCCTTTAGTATGTTTCAGGCACTGAATGAAATTAACGGCTCGGTCAGCGGATTCTTTATCGTATTTGGATTTTGCCGCTTTAAATTGTGTCGGTTGATATCGTTCCAATTTCTTCATTATCAGCAACTGCCTTGTTTATTCTGTTCGTCGCTATCTCAAAATATTTCTCTTCAGTCTCAAAGCCGATAAAGTTCCTGCCCGTATTAATCGCCGCTTTTATCGCAAATTTCGCACTCGCAAATATTAGCGCCGCACTGCTCGGTTTCAATACCCGCCGCGCCTGCTTCCAAAACCCCGCTAAATCACTATCAGTGATATTATACGGCGGGTCTGTCAAGATTAGGTCTACCGATTTGTCCGGCAATCTCGACATTCCCGTCAAGCAGTCCTCATTGAAAATGTTATACATTATGCGCTCCTAATACTAAATCACGGCGGGCTTTACGTCGTCAAAATTCCTCTCAAATGAATATACTCCATCAAAAATTTCTTTGTACCACTGCGCGAGTTCGCTATCAATCGTTATACAAGCTTGCTCTGTTCGTGGATTTGTATTTACATTTGCGCTTGATTCTATCACTGCATCAAATTTATCGCCAAATATCGCCATTATCTTTGAGTGGTTTCTGAACATTACAACGCGCCCGCCTAATTCTCTACATAAGTTTATCAATTCGTTGTACTGTTTCAGATATGACGCCTTGAAAATTTCACCAACATAAAAATCAACTCGGTCAATGTAACCTTTTTCAATCCAGCTTCTTATTTCGTCAATATCTTCGCTCGCCATACACCACGTACTTATCAGTGCGTATTTGATATGTTGCTGTTTCACTATGACGCGAAAGTAAGTCAAGCTGTCAACGTCGCCCCAGCTCAAGCAATGATACGATACGCCCTGCGCGAAGTGCCACGGCAATTCTTTTTCAAGTGCTAATTCTGATAACACACGGCTCATAATGTGTCGGTTGGCTTTACTCGTACGCTCTTAATTTCGGTTACTTCCGGCGTTTCACTGTCACCAACCAGCGCTGATAAATCAGCTATCATATTTGGATATTCTTCAACATTCGGCATTTTTTCACCTACTTAACGCGTCTCAATAATCGCTCCATCATATCATTGGAATTGCCTATACCAATGTCACGCTTGCTGTTTTCCTTCACCACTTGGAATATTTGATACCACAGCTGATTTGCTGACTTCAAATAGTCTAGGCTCATTTTGACAAATGGGCTTGTAACTGGTTCGCCCGTCGTTGGATGCTTGGCGAGCATTCCATATGAAGTCAATAATTCCTCGCATTGAATATGCCTTGCTACTGTTTGAGCATAATTTTCTACCAACTGCGGCGATATTAATTCTGCACAGCCGCAAGCTTTCAGCCATTCGTAGGTCTCGCTGTAAATTTGAGCGGCGTATGTTTTGCCGCCTACTTTCTGTTCGGCTGACAAATATTCTTTCGGCGAAGGTATTTTAAATTCTTTGATTTCTACGTTTGAATTATCGGCAGTAAATTTGCCTTCAATGATTTTTTCGTCTAGAGATTTTTTCTTGCGTCCCGCGCCAATTCTAGCTCCGCCGCGTCTTGTTCCGTCCTTCGCCATTTCAACGTTTATACCCCCTTTGAAATTCAATTTTTCCGCGCGAGGTTAGGGGCGCGCTTAAACATCGAAAAGTCAAAAAGATTTATAGCCCCCTACCCCTATTTTCGGTAGTTGCGGTTATTCGCGAATGGCAAGATTTACAAAGCGGCATCAGATTATCGAAGTCATTCGTGCCGCCGTCAACCAAAGGCTTTATGTGGTGAACTTCGGTCGCGTTAATATATCGCCCTTCGCGTTTACACATTTCACATAATGGATTTATCGATAAGAAAGTGGCGCGTATCTTTCGCCAGCGATAGCCATATCGTTTCTTAGATTCAGCACTTCTGCCGTATCGATTATACTGTTGCTGAATTAGTTTTTCGTGCTCAGCGCAATAGCCGCCGCTTAAATCTGTTAACGCCGGACAACCTTTATATCGACAAGGGCGTTTTGCTTTTTTCGGCATTGTCAACATCTCCATTATATTTATAAATTACGTCACCATTATCATCAATTCCGGCGGGGATTAAAACGCCGCCGTATCCTTTAGCAGGTGAATTAGCGCTTTTAATGTTATTCCAATTATTTCTGAGCCAGTTCGCCATCGTCGTTTTATAATCCAGCGCGCGGCGATAGTTAGAGTTCGTATTATAACCGCGGCGTCGTGCCATTTAAAATCTCCGAAATACTTACCAATCGATTCAGCTATATCAGAAAAATGTACAACGCCTTTTTCCTTCGCAATTAAAATCGCATTGCCAATATTACCGCTCTGACTTACAGCCCATTCCGGCGGCACTCCACAACAATTACAGCCGTCATTACATTCGCGACAATACATATCACTGACATAAAAGCGCATTCCTAAATTATGAACATACGCTTTCATTTCGTGAATTATCGGCGCTTTAATTTTTCGGCTCAGGCGTTTATATCCGTTCTGCTTACTGTTATCCATATAAAACCTATATATATCGAAGCCGCAAATTTTACTCATTGCTTCATATCTGGATTTTAAACCGTCATTAGCGCGGGCGTCCATACAGAAAAACTCAACCGTCACGCTATCAGCGCCTGCTTGCTTTGCCTTGCCGATTAATTCTTTCCAATCGCCACTCACGCCGATTATATAAGGTCGCAATCTCAAGGTCACGTGAATACCAATTTCAGCCAATCGCTTTACGGCGTCAAGTCTTTGCTCCGGCGTCGATACGCCTTTTTCCATAGCGCGCGCTCTTTGCTTATCGGCGGTGATAATGCTTATCTTAACGTGCCAGTTATGCGTATGCTTTTTAAACAGGCTCATATATCGTTCGTCTTTAGTCCACCACGCCGCCTTTGTGCTAAACGATAATGGATAATCAATCGAATCAAAGTATTTCAGCAATTCTAGCGTTATTCCAAATCGCCGTTCCCATTCGTCAAATTCATCAGCCAGCCCGCCCCATTGCATTATCCGCCGCGCTTGAATGTAAGGAATAAATTGTTTCTGGTCTAGATTTAATTTCGCTGTGTCATTCTTTAGCGCTGATTCAAATAATTTTATAACTCGGTCGGGATTAACACTTCGCAGCAATTCCGGCTTGCCGTATCCCGTGGTACAGTGCGATTTTTGAAAAAATGCAAAGCAATATAAACAATCGTATGAGCATTTGCTGTAGGTATCAAATGACATCGGCATTGAACAATCAATTATTTCGTGACTCCAGCGCGGACTCTGATAATCCTGTTTCAAAAGTTTAATATCATTTCCCAATAGGTGTCTTTCCTTTCAACAATCGTCGCGCCCATTTTCAGCCAAAATTCTATGCCGGTTTCATCTTTAGCCGTGCGGAGCGTCATTCGATTTAACTCGTGCAATTTAGCCTTCCGCATTTCGTGATAAAGAATATTCCTGCCTATACCTTGCCGCTGTTGCGATTTCATCACGGCGATACCTATACAGCGCAAATGTTTTTTGCCTCTCACGCCGAAAAAGAATGCCGATTCGTCGAAAATGTCAAACACACATTTTTTAGAATCAAAATACATCATACGTTCGATATAGCCAAACGTCCGCTTCATCACCGTGCTCCCGCAGTTAAAGCAAATATTATGAATTAATTCCTTGTCTTTTTCTGAACCGTCAAATCGCCTGCACTTCATAACTTTTCGACCTCATTTCCGCTTGCACATATTGACCAGTCTCAAGGAAATAACTCATCAAATACTGTCGCACGCCGTGATAACCTTGAATTTCACCAAGTGACAAAGGGTCAAAGTGTTCGCGGCGAAATTTCCATAACAGCGCCCAATCCGCTCCGTCCGGTGCAAGCTGTTGCATTTTTTCAATCTCTTCCATTTGTCTGTCTATGTAATAGCCCGCGTATCGTTTAGCGTGGAATAATTTATAATAAGCACACAATGAAGTTTCCAAATTCCAATAAGTTGTCGGCACGTCAGGATATTCTTTCACAATCTCGCCGTATAATTCTTTAAGTTTCAGTTGCAGATATTCAAAACATTCTTTCGGCAATTTCGCTTGCACCCAATCATCTTTGCCGAGCGCATAACACAAACCATTTCGTGAAGTGCGAGCCTCGCGCAAATTTAAGCCCGTCGCCAGCATTGGAAATTTCGTTAGATTATAAATCGTCTCAAGGTACATAAAAATACTATATCGCCCAAAAAAATAAAGCTTATCCTTAACGTCGGAATAAACCTTATCGTAAGTTTTGAATTTATTTGTCTGCTTCAATTTAAAGAAAGTCTCAAGCTGTCCGGCTTTCGTATATTCGCGGTAGCTTTCAAACATTTTCGGAAACTCATTGAAATTCTTTACATAGCGCCTGTCGCTCTCGAATACCATTTTTGCTTTGTTTGCCTGCCACCAAGATTGTACTTTCGCAGTGCTAATCATTTCTGGGCGTGGTAGGTGGCTTATCATAAAAAATGCCGTCGGCGCTGAATAACACGTTGAATATAACCACGCCAGCCAAAATTTTTGTTCAATGTCAAGTTTCAATTCTTCGGCTATGTATCGGAGCATAGGACAAGCGGGGTCAACTTCGTCCATCCGCATTCCTGCCGCGTGATACGCCTTGAAACCTGCCCACCTTTCAATCCGATAATCAATCATTCGTTATAACCTCGCCGTTAAAATATTCAGCCCATTGCAGAAAATTATTCTTAGATTTAGTCTTGGTTGCTTTGACGAATTTGAGCGTTATTTTAGAGCCCGCCGCTCTCAATCTATTTATTGAAGTCTCCAGTGAACACGTCACGAGATAAAGTTTCACATCCGCATTAAGTTTCCTTAAAAATTCAAACATCGCACGATTGTTAATCCGGTCGCCTTCTATCAAAATATTTTTTCCTTCAGAATGTAGCTTAGTGATTAATTGCCGAATCTTAGCACCGGAATTATACGGCAAAGTATCAGTGCCTTCAGTTCGTTTGCCGATACCATATTTGCCAACCGCGCATATTCGCCCGTTCGTCGTATACGGCACAATGTCATTTACAATTTTTAATTCGCCTTGCAGAAATTGAGTTTTAGCAAATGAAGTTTTGCCGCCGCCGCTCTGCCCAATAATCACCACAATCAAGTTTCAGCCTTCAATCCTATACACAAATGAATTACTGCCGCTTTTTAAATTTATGTCCCAGCCTTCCTGCTCGGCAAAGATTTTCGCCTTTTCCATTGTACTAAATTTGAGCGTTATGCACCAGCTCACGTCGTGCATTGGCACTTCGTCAAAATCTTCTTCGATAGTTTCATCAGAAATTTCGTCGTCGCCGCCCAACATTAACGATAATTCATCAGCGCCGAATCCGGTAAAAGAAAGGTCGTTATAATCTATCTCTCGAACAAGCCGCTCCAATTTCCCAATGTCCCACGCGCCTTTAACTTTATTCAGCGCTATATTCAAAAGTTTTTCCTGCTCAGGGTCAAGGTCTACAACCGACACCATTACCTTCTGCCTGCCCAAATGTTTTAATATCGCTAGCCGTTGCGCGCCGCCAATTACTTTTTGAGTGCGGGCGTTCCATACAACCGGCTCGACGCAGTCAAATTTCTCTATCGAATTTTTCAGCCGCTCGAAGTCTGCCGTTCCAATTTCCATTTTAACGCGCGGATTATATTCAGCCTCATTAAGCGCCGCTATTTCCATTTCAACAAGTTTCAACTTCTCCACCTCAATCCATTACAACAACTGCCGTTCGTTTGTTATTAATTTTGTTGCTTAACTTGTGCGCTGTCAGCCAATTTTCCGCCGATTCTTTTGTATCGAATGACAGATAAATTTCAAAGGGCTGGCTAATTTGGGGCGTCTCAGTCGGTGGCGGCTTTGCAACATTTTCTGATTTGGATTGCCGCGTTCTTGGCGCGGGGCTCAACATTTCGCTCAATTCGCTTATGCTACATATTTCATCACGGTTAAAACCTGTGGCGGTCAAATCCGAACCCTTCAATTCTTCAAAAAGTTCTTCCAGTTTGCCATAATCCCATTTACTTTCAATTTTATTCAGCGCTATGTTTAAAATTTTTTCGTCGTTCTGATTAAGATTGACCAGTACAACCTCTGATTCAGTTTCCCCTAAATCTAGCAGGATTTTATATCGCTGGTGTCCGCCGATTATCTTCATATCGCGCTCGTTTACTATCAAAGGCTCAACAAATCCAAATGTTTCTATGCTACGTTTTAAACTTTTATATTCGTCGTCGGTCGGCTTTAAATCTCGACGTGGATTATATTCCGCCGCCCTAATTTCACTCAATTTAATTTTTCTAACTTCCATAAAATAACTCCTTGCAAAAAAAATACCGCCCAACGGCGGCTTAATATCGACGTACATTAATTTTCAATCTAATAATATCATAGTACCTTAACTATTTTCAACTGTTGTCAACTTTAATCACGAAGAATTTTTTTAAGAATCTGCCGGTGAAGAAAATAAACGCGTGCCTCTGACATTTCCAACAAAAAGCCAATGTCACGAAAATATTTGCAAGAAACATAGCGATAGATTAAAAGCGTTTGTTCGGTATCATCTTTCACTTCGGCAAGTATCTTATCAGTCAATTCTGGAACTGCTTTAATCAGCCGCTCCTGCAATTTCACTATTTCCGCTTCCGTATCAATAATTTTAGAAGTGTTATCTTCAACCCGCGAATCTATATTCTTGCTCTTCGGCGATACGTCTAATGCTGGATAACTTTTCTTGCCGTGCTGTTCGCGAATGTACTTCGGTGTGATTGTTTCTGCGCTATCTCTCAGTGCCGCTATTTTCTGTTGTTTCTTGGTTATCGCCTTTTTCAGCGCCCACACTTCATTTAATTCTTCGTACGTCATTTAATCACTCCTACTTGCGTCGCAATTCTGCATCGCCATCAGCAACGCTATTCCAACTTTCGCTTAATGCGTCGACAAGTGTTATATTGCCGTTCGCCGCGCGGGCTATTGCCGCCTCAACTAATTTTACAAGTGTTGAATCGTCTGCTACGTCTGCGTCAAATGCGGCGTCTGTAATTTTTATCGCCCCGTCTGAATCCTTTATCTTGATTGTCGCCGGTATAACAATATGCCATTTATTTTGGCGTGGCGGGTTTTTTACAAGTTTGCATTTCGCGCTTTGTAAAAACTCCTTAGCACTTTGCAGGCGATATTCAAAGATTTTTTCTTCAACGATTTTTTCAACGTTGGGGATATTGTCCGAATAATCGTTTTCGCCTATCAGTGCATTAACCGAAACTTGCAAACAATTCGCTATTTCAAAAATTTTGTCAATGGGCGGCAATTTCAACGCTTTTTCATATTGCCGAATTGCTATCGCTGAAACACCTATACTTTCGGCTAATTCTTCGTACGTAATGCCTTTTTCTTTTCTGATGCGTTGTAAACTATCGGCAAAAAATACCCTTACGTTTGTGGTCGCCATAAAAATCTCCTCCTAATCTTATCTAATTTTCAATCCGCGTATCGCCTGCATTTTTATCACCTACCACTACAAAATTCATTTGCGGCAAGTTCCCATAACTTATAAAGCCTAAAGTCAATTCGGCGCGGTCTGCCAAGTAACCGTCAATTAACACGGCGTCGCCATCGTAAACTTCTTTGCCTTTGTCATAGCCTATTAACTGTGAAACCGAATCTGCGTCTACCGTATAAACCGCGTCATTATCGGCAATAATCGCCCTGCCGTGTTCTTCGCCATAAAAGCCATAAACGAAAGAGTCGGTCACAATTTCTTTTCCGCGGAATTTTATCGGTATGTCAAGCATTTTTTTCACCTCCAATATCTTCAAACACTATCGGCAATTTCTGTTTCAGCACCGACAGAATCATATTGGCTACTTGCCTCATTTGCGGGTGTGCCGCCTTGTCTGTTCTCAATTTCAATATGTGTCGCCACTCGCGCAGATTTGCCGTCATCATTATTGTCGTTGCTAAGCTCAGCGGCAATATTGCTCGCGCTTGCTCTGGTGGATATCCATTTCTGCCTGTCAAATAACTATAGTAAATTTCAACACGTTCCCAAACTTCTCGACAATCATAATCTAAAAAAGTTCCTAAATATTTATCTTCTGGTTCAGGGTGAATAAACTGCATATCGTCATATTTGCAATAGCGAGTTGATTCGATACTAAATGACGCCAACCTATGACGTGTAAGCTCCGCCATTACGCCCCTATCACACACAATTTTAAACGTGCAACTGAAATGTTCTAATACTGATTCGTGTCCCCGTTTTATCAGCATTCTTATGAAATTATCTGCGCTATCGTCGGTAGCCTGTGAGCGATAGCAAACTCGCCCGCACTTCTCGATATGGCGCATTACTGCCGCGCCGTCAAAATCCATTACCAACTCTGCGCTCGGTTCGATTATCTTCATCTGTGTCTCAAATCCTTATCGCCATTTATTAATGTAGTACTGCGGAATATTCGCTTTTCCGGCTCCCGATAAAGCAACTGCCAGCCGTCAATTTCACTTTCGCGCTGCGACATCATTCTCATTAAATAGCTACGTTTATACCGCGTCACCGTTTCCAGATATGCCGCGCATTTGCTACGCGAAGGAAACGATTTGCGAATATTGCCCTTGATTATGGTCACACCGACCGGCGGCTTATTAAAAGGTTGCGGCGTTTCAACTCCATACACTTCAGCGAGCAAACTACCTGTCGTCCGACAAGTACGTTTGCCGTTCACTCGCAATTCTACGCAGATACATTTCCGATTTTTCGGCTTTGACCTATTGCGTATCAGCTGCTTAGTTTTGGCGTTGCGAATATGCCCGCGCGGCGTTATCTCGTACTGATAATTTGTTGAAGGTATCGGCTCATACATCGTAATTCACCCGCCAGCCGCCTATACTCTTCACGCGCCCCACCAATTGCGCTATTGGCTTAAAATCCTCTACCATTGTGTTTCACCCTCTCGGATTCTTCTGCTTGTTTCGCGTCATTCCACGTTTCAAGCGAGCCTGTGAGATACCCGGTTATTCGCCTAATTCGCTCGAATTTTTCACCACGCGCCTCATAATTCACGTCAACTTTCCCGTCGTCGCACATATGCACTTCCACCGTCTGAACAGGATTTTCAGCGCGCTCCTTGACGTATCGAACATAATTAGCCGCTTCGGATTCAGTTAAATCAAAATCGGCTGAGACCTTCACATTATCGACAATCATAAGCTCACTTATCAACCTTTCTGAAAAAGCGGATTTTAATCATATCGCCAGGCTTAATTTGCCCGCCATTCGCATTAATGCGCGGATTGTCTTCAAGAACTTCCTGAAGG
>CAJOIB010000040.1:0-4185 GCA_905234705.1 uncultured Selenomonadaceae bacterium
GAGCGAATTAAACTTGACGCCGACGCTCGAAAAATGGTTAGCGAAAATTGCCTGCATTGCCACGAATCAACTATGTCCTACGTCAACACAGCGCCGAGCGGTTCTCAAGACGATTGCTTGAAGTGCCACAGCAGAATTGCGCACGGCTCAAATCACTTGGAAGGCGGGATTCAAATTGACTAAGATGCAAAAATATTTAGCGGGAATATTGGTCTTGGGCGTAATATTTTTCGCCTTCGTAGTCGTGCGAATCGGAATAGCGAAGCCGGCGACGAAATTTGAACTTGCAATGATTCCCGACGATCAGAAATTAACGCGAATGGGTTATGCTGAAGCGTATCCATTGCAATTCGAAACATTTAAAATGAATATGCGCGGTGACCCCAGTCCGACCGGATTTGGCGGCGCTCAAGCTGGCAATTCCCATTTAACCGAACAGCCCGAACAACTCGAACTTTTCAAAGGCTACAAATTTTCAATCCAATATGACGACGACCGCGGGCATTGGTACGCCGGACAAGATATTCTTGAATCTAAACGCCGCCCTGGGCAAAAGGGCTCTTGCATAACCTGTAAGGGCTCTTACATGTACGACGTTTATTTTAAACAAAGCGGTTGGGAATATGCGGCGAAACCGTTTGACGAAATCGCCGCGCCGATTAAAGACGATGAATGGTTCGGATGTTCAACCTGCCACGACCCTGATACAATGCAGTTGCGCGTTTACAATCAAGGTTTTATTGAATCAATGGCGCAAAAGGGCATCGACATTAGCAAAGCCAGCCATAACGAAATGCGGGCGTACGTTTGCGGGCAATGTCACACGGAATATTATTTCACGGCGGAAGACGGGCGCGTACATATGCCCTACGCTAACGGCTTTGACGCTGAATCGGAATGGGCTTATTATCAAGACGGGCACGCTATGAGCTTTACCGGCGATTGGACGCACCCTGACAGCGGCGCGCGTATGTTGAAGGCTCAGCACCCCGATTTTGAATGCTGGCAACTTAGCGTACACGCTGACGCTGGAGTTACCTGCGTTGACTGCCATATGCCCTATATGCGCGAAGACGGACAAAAATATACTTCGCACTGGATGACTTCGCCGCTTAAAACTATCAACGAATCTTGCTTGAAATGCCATGACGAATCAGCCGAAGTTTTAACCGCTCGCGTGCAAACAATTCACGACAATACATTTAAATTGCAACGAATAGCAGGCGAAACGACGGCGCGGGCTCATACGACTATTCAAGCCGCCGCGGCTGCCGGTGCGACTGACGAACAACTTGCTAATGCTCGCTTGCTGGTTCGTGAGGCTCAATGGTATTGGGACTGGGTTGCCGCTGAAAATGGCATGGGCTTTCACAATCCGGATAGAGTAATGCGCACGCTGGGACTTTCGATTGACCGCGCGCATAGAGCTATCGAAGAGGCTAACGCTGTGGTTCGCGGCTCAATTACTACCAACCCTGTTTTGCAGTCGCCTGAAATGTAATTTTCTACGCAACATAAGAGGGCGCTCAAGGATGAGCGCCCCCGCGCCTAGTCGCGTGATGCGACTAATGCGCGGCTGTCTGCCAGTTGCCTAAGCACTTGTCAAGGAACTGCACGACCAGTTTACATCTGTTTTTCTTTCTTTGCCAGGCGTTTCTTGCTTTTTACAAAAAGAAAGAAATGCCGAAAAAAAACCGCCTTCAATTTGGCGGTAATTTTTTTTATATGGGGGATATTTCATGTTGTCTTAATGGTGACGCGCCGTAGCATTTGCCATAGCAATTAAATCGCCAGTTTCGACTCCGGCGGGCGCGTACAGCACGATTCTATCTGAAATTTTCGTAGCACTGCCATTAACCGCATAACACGCGCCATCAATGAAATCGCAAATGCTACGCTGTTGCTCGATAGGCAGGCGCTCATAATTCACAACCACAGCTTTATTAGCAAGAAGATCATCAGTAATGCGGATAACTTCTTGATTATATTCTGCGGGATTGTAAACCCTCATGACAAGTTCGGGCGCTTTGACGACTTTAAGATTAGGACGATCATTAGCCGAAGCATACGCGTCATAACGGACGCCATTAACAGAAATAGTACCGCTATGCGAAGTGCTGACATAACCAGGCGGATACTTTTCCGTGGCGAAATGAGCGCCGCCACCGCCAGCAGCAACCGCCGCACGCTTAACCGTCGCTTCAGTGCGTACCTGCGATTTAACTTCTTCCTGCTTTGCCTCAACTTTAGCTTCAGCTTCCTCTTCCGGCATTGTCTCTAGTGGCATTACCACGTCAACAATCTTTTTAATCCAACTCAACATAAAATCGTCCCCTCGTCGTCATTTACTCTACAAAGTTAAACTATTTTAACATAACCTTTCGCAAGTTGTAAAGAGTATTTTCAAGCTATTTTCATAAAAATTATTCGCGCAGAAAAAATATTAATTCGCGCCTGTAAAATTATTTTGGACAATTCAACGCCGATATTTTTGCTGAAAGGAGTGATTTAAAATGCCCGTGAGAATTGGTAACAGCTACGTTTCGGAGGCGGCTTACAATTACGCGCAAAGTCAAGCTGCTGAAGAATTTGACGGCGGCGTTTTTAAAGATTTAGCGGAAAAATTTCCAAATCTCAAATTCAGCATCGGTACAGCGCCATTTAGCGGTAACGGTTTACGCAACGTCGCCATTTCGCCAAAAATCCTGCGCGAGATGGAAAATAATCCCGATAAGCGAATGGAATATGAAGCGCTGCTTTATGACGTGGCAAATCTGAATTGGAATATGAATCCGACAGTAAAATCTTCCGGCGTGATTATCGGCGACGACGGCGGCTTGAGTATGTGGAGCATTTCAAAAAGCGACGACAGCAACCGGCGCGTTAAAGTTACGCTCGATAAAAATGATAAAAAATCTTGGTGGCAGAAACTGTTGGAAAAATTGCAGGAAAAAACTGAAACGCCCGCCGCTAAAGTCGAACTTTCCGAGGAAACTGAAGAATCTAAAGGCAAAGTCGGCTTCAACGGCTCAAAACGCGCCCGCCAAATTTCCGCCGCCGAATTTTTCACCGGTCGATTTGATTATTTGAGGGGGAATTTTTATGGCAACGATTAGGCAAATGTACAGCGGCTTTTACCGGAATTATCGGACGCAATACTCTAACGGGCAGCTTTTCCGCAACACACAGAAAAATCTTCAAACCGCGAAATCTGATTTGAATAAAACCACGCAGAAAATTACCAGCGATAACAGCGACGTTTTGTCCGCCGTGAAAAATCTGGTTGACAGTTACAGCGGCGGGCGCTATTCGCCGTACGGTTTGCTCGCCAGTCAATTAAGTTCGGCGTCAATGTACAACGGCGGCGCGGCTCTTAAAATGAATACGCTTGCCGGTATCGGAAATTTATTTAGCCACTGGATTTAAAATTTAATCAATCAAAATAAAAGCCGCCCATTGACGAGCGACTCCGCGACGCTGTGACTAATGCGCCGCTTTTTTTATAAAAAAAATGCTAAATACCACAAAATTATCTCTGAAAAATGAAACAGAAATTTTTTATGTTAAATTTGACACTGAGGATAACCGCATTTTATAATTTTCCAAATTTTAAATTGGATGAGGAGGATTGTAAGATGGTTAAGCGAATTATTTCTTCCGTGATGGTTTTTGCGGTGGCATTATGTTTATTGATTAACGCCGAAGCCGCCACTTCAAAAACTACATTCGACAAAGATGACGAGTGGCTCATTTACATGTACATTTGTGGAACAAATCTTGAAAGTTTAGCGAGTCGTGACGTTTGGGAAATTCAAAGCGTGAAACTTCCGCCGAATGTGAAAATCTTGATTAATATGAACGGTGTAAGACACTGGAGCGATCCTCGATTTGAAAAATACGGCGATGGAATTTACCTTCGTGACTCAGACGGATTTCGCAAAATCTCAAGTTGGAAGGCGGATATGGGGCGTCCCGATACGCTGAAAAATTTTCTCAAATTCGGCGAAGAAAATTACAAAGCGGATCACAGGATTTTGATTTTTTGGGATCACGGCGGCTTGAATGGACTTTGCTACGACGACGCCTTTGATTAAAAGGCGCGCCGCACACTCGTGACTTTAGTCGTGAGTAAGGCGCGCACAATATTTACAAATTTTTCCTGCTGTGCTAAAATATTTTTGCAAT
>CAJOIB010000040.1:4256-17798 GCA_905234705.1 uncultured Selenomonadaceae bacterium
CTGCTCGTATAGCATCGGAGGAGTAAAAGCACTAGTGTGCGAGTACACTTAACCGTAGGAACTACGGGGATAGCTCGGTAATGAAGTGGGCAATGGCTCGCCAGTCCCGAGAACCCCGCGATTTTAATCGTGGGTGGTTCAGTTAAATCCTAAACCCGAAAAGACTCACAGTTTAACTTTTTATGACCTCCACAAAGTTTTGAAAAACGTTTACGGGCGTTCGGCAAATAAGCCTTTCGAGCTTATTGGGTTCAATACTTGCCTTAGCGCCTCTTACGAATTGGCTAACAGCATTTCGGATTTTTCGAGGTATATGGTAGGCTCTGAGCCGAGCGAAAACGGCTGGTATTTCAAAGAATGGATTGCCGCATTGGCTAATAATCCCGCAATGAACGGCGCGCAAATTGGAAAAATTATCTGCGACAGCAATATGAAAAGTTACACGGGCGCTGTAAAAGACCACGGCGGAACTGAACAGGTTAATGCTTTCTCGGTTATAGATTTATCCAAAATGCCCGAACTGCGCGAGGCTTACGAAAAATATTTCAAAGAAGCTAAACGCCTTGCCGATAAACAAAAAGGTTTCAGCGGAGCATTTGCACGAGCCGCCTCTTCAAGAACTACTGAAAAATATACAAACCTCTATATGGATTTGGGAACTCTTGCCGAAAACACAAAGGAAATTCTGCCGGAAGTTTCCAAAGATTTACTCACCGCAATTAAACACACTGTTGTTTACAATCACGCAGGCGCATATCTTCAAGCGCACGGAATTTCGACTTACTACCCCTACATTTCTACCAACAATTCAACATTATCGGAGAACGATTTTGAAAAATTCTTGAGTCAAAAATCTACTCCCAAAGCTCAAAAAAATCTTTATAAAAAGTTACTTAAACTCGACGCTTCAAAGTTGAAAGATTTATCTGTTGAGCAAAATTCAAGGGGAAATTTCGTAGTTAAACTTTCGCCGGAACAATTGGAAAATATTTCAATGGTACGCTGTATGATTCTTCCCTATATTGAATTCGGAGATGAATCAGTCGGTTTGGAAGACGAGGGTTTTGTAGTTTTGCCTTCCGATATCGATTTAAAAATTGATTGGAATTCCGGAACTTTCACGGATAATTTTTTGGGCTTATGGCCAACAATAGACGGACACAAAATTTGTATGGAATTGTCAAACGAAGGTCCGCTCCGTGATTTTTATGAAGTGCCAATCCTCTTGAGTTACAAAGAAACGTTGGGCGTAAATGCTCAAGGCAAAAAGGTTTACAAGGAACACGAAAACGAACCGGTTGTTCTTCAAGTGGCTTACGATTTTGCTACAAAAAGTTATGTGATAGTTGGCGTCGGCTCAGATGTTGAGAATGGTATGGTAAGACATTTGGACATTCAACTTCGCCCAGGTGATACCATAACGCCTTTGTTCTTTACGGCTATTGCCAACGACAGTCTTGACGCCGACGGCGAAAATGTCATAAAGTACACCGACCCCGAGACAGGAGAAAGTACGCTTTTCAAGGCTACTCGCGGTGAGTCTTTTAAGTATACTAAAAATTCCAGGATTATTCACCAACCTTTTGAAGAAGGCGTCTACATTTATTATTTTCAGTTCTTCGCTCCGAATGGCTCAAGCATTGGTGTAGGACCTTGTTTCGTCAAAGTTGATGAGGACGGGACTATCACGAAAAAAATTCTCACTCTGGAACAAATAATGAGCATTGAAGACGTAACGGATTTGGAAATTCTTATGGAGGAATAAGCAAGTCTTAGCGTAACTTGATAATTTAAAAAGCCCCCTGTGCCAATTTGCAGAGGGCTTTTATTTTTTGTTGTGTCAATCCAAAATTTTTTTATCAATCACGGTTGCGGAATACCTTCGCCGAGCGTGTAAAATTTAATGCTGTCGATTTTGAAAGTGCCGCCAGTTGGAACGAAAACTATATCTTTGGCATTGTCCCTGGGATAAATGCGCGCGGACATAACCCGTTCGCCGTCGTTAATGAAAATCTCGATTGAAGATCTATCCATAAAAATTTGAAGTTTCATTTTATCAGCGGGCAAAATGGGACATTCGCGCTCACCTTTGCCGCCTTCGCCGGATTTATCGCGATTTACCTTGAAAAGTCCAAGCGCCGCGTTGTAGGTTAAAACAGTTTTTTCTTCGGCGGAACTGCGCAAATCAATTTCAAATTCTTCAGTGGCTTTCAAATCGATATCAACAATCAATTCGCCAACATCGCCGCTTACACCCTCAAATTTCTTCGGCTCATAAAAAGTTTGATTTTCATAGGAAGTTTCAGCCACGCGCAGGCTTTCAAGTTCTTTAATCGGCGTGCTGTAAACTTTGCCGTCACGAACGTGCAATTCGCGCGGAACAGTCATCATTCCCGCCCAACCGTCAGCTTGCTCCGGCATAGGATTATTCCACATATCCAGCCAGGCAATCATAATTGTGCGCCCGTCCGGAAGTTGTGTAATTTGCGGCGCGTAAAAATCAGAGCCGTAATCGAGCAGTTCAAATTCGCCGTGCGTGTAAATTCCAGTTTTGTAGTCTAATTTGCCGATAAAATATCCAGACTGATAAACATTCAAGTAGCTGTTAATTTCGCGTTTGACATCCTGCGGCGAGAAAATCAAAACGTCTTTGCCGTCGATAGTTGCGAAATTGGGGCATTCCCACATTGAACCCTGGTTGCCTTCAGCGCGCGACATTATGCTTTTGAAATTCCAATGAATGATATCGTCGGATTCGTACAGCAAAACTTGCCCCAAAAGTTTATCGGGAGTGCGTGAGCCGACAACCATATAATATTTATCGCCGTGTTTCCAGACTTTGGGGTCGCGGAAATCGCCGCCGTGAACTTGCTCAGTTTCCGGAACTAAGACAATCGCATTATCGGGATATTTTTTGAAATTAACGCCATCTTCGCTCACGGCAAAACATTGAACTTGAACATAATCAAAGCCAAGCTCCGCAGTTTCCGGCGTGTGCATATGTCCGGTATAAAAAATGTACAGCGAACCATCTTTTTCGATACCGCAGCCGCTAAAGCAGCCGTCACGATCGTAATCTTCGTCCGGCTTGAGCGCAATCGGCAAATGTTTCCAATGAACCAAATCTTTGCTGATGACGTGCCCCCAATGCATCGGACCCCAATTAACGCCAAACGGATGAAACTGATAAAACAAATGATATTCGCTCTTGAAACAACAAAAACCGTTAGGATCATTTATCCAATTTTCTGGCGCGGCAACATGATATTTAGGATACCAACGAGTATTATGAACACCCATTAAATCAACTCCCACAAAATTATGATTAGTTGTTAATTTGACACTCGGCGCGATAATTCCTGCGTCGTCGTCGATTTTCTTAAAAATTCTTTAATGACGCCAAAAATTTATGGTAAAATATAAAAGTCAATCGATAGGAATTGGCGCTTCAAAAATAGTTAAGGTAAAAGTTGTACCCACGTTGAGCGTCGAATCAACTTCAATTTTAATGTCATGCTTATCGGCAATCCATTTCGCGATAGGCAAACTCAAACCGCCGCCTTTGTTGTTATTCAATCTAGATTTCACGCTGAAAAATTTTTCAAATATATGCTCGACATTTTCCGGCGCAATTCCAATGCCGCTGTCAGAAATGCTCAAAGTAATTGTGCCGTTGTCATTTTGGGAAGTTACGATAATTTTTCCGCCCGTCGGCGTATAATCCACGGCATTTTCCAAAAAAATCATGAGCATTCGCCTAATTTTGACCGAGTCGCCATAAACGTTTGCAAAATCATTTTGGCGAAGTTCGACGCTGTGATTTTCATCTGCCTTTTGAATTTCGTTGACGGCGTCCTCCAGAATGTATGACAAATCAAAATCTTCTTTTTTTATCTTGAGGCAATTTTGCTCCGCGTGAATCAGAAACAGCATGCTCTGCAAAATTTTGTCGATATTTTGTATTTTGGTGGAAATGATGTCGATAGTTTCGTTGAGGAAATTTTTATCTTCGACGCCGTAATGTTTAATGGTTTCAATGCCAAAGGAAATGGCAGTCGCAGGATTAAGAAGTGCGTGCGAAACAAAATTTATAAACTTTTGCTGATCGTCGATACCGCCTTTAATCCGGTCGAGCATACTGTTAAAAGTTTTGGCAAGTTCGGTTAATTCGTCATTTGTCGGTTTAATTTCAATGCGCCCGTCCATTTTCCCATAAGCAATATTTTGGGCGTGTTCAGTCATAATTTTAATCGGCTTGAGAACTTTCCGGCTCATAAAATGTCCAACCGCCACCGCAAAAATAATTCCAATCAAATCTAAAATTAACAGTATATATTTCATTTCTTCAAGGAGCGGAACTTCAGAAGTAATTGTGCGGTAAAAATACAGCGTGAAATGCTCGCCCTTGAAAACATAATCCATTTTCGCACGATAAACCCACGCATTTGTCATAAGCGCAACTTCCTTGTCAGCGTCAGCAAACATCGGCTGATAATCCAATTTGCAATCGTTAAAAGATTCGTTGGAAGGGTAATTTTCGTCGGTATCTTCAAGCAAATTTCCGGCGTCGTCAAAAACACGAACCACAACGCCAGTAACCAAAGGCTGACGCATTGTATCTGAATTAAAGTAATCGCCACGTTGTTTGATATTGTCAAGCCACGGTTTAACCTGTGCAATGCTGAAATCGATAGTTTTTCCGGCGGGACGGTACAGCGCCATCAAAAATCCGGCGTACATAACCATTTCAATCAATATCAGCAGAAACATAAAGCAACCGACGTAAGTCAAGGTGATTTTCGTGGAAATTTCTAAGTTGCGAAAGTTTTTTGGGAGTTTATCAAAAAAGCTCATAAAAATATCTCCGACGGGCAGAAGATTAACAACGGCAATATAAATATTTTTCGGATAAAAAATCCCGCGTATTAAACAAAATTGCATAGAGGTTTTTATGAACAAAAGACTTGTAATGGGCTTGCTGGGCTACTTAACGTTATTTACCGGCGCGGCAATGATACCGCCATTTATATTAGCGGCAGTCACTGAAGAAATCGGCGGCGCGGCGAGTTTTTTATTGTCAATATTTTTGTGCGTGGCAGTGACATTTGAACTTGAAAGATTCGGCGGCTTGCAGGGCAAAGACAATATCGGCGTGCGCGACGGAATTGCAATAACCGGCTTAGGCTGGCTGTTGGTATCGATTTTGGGAACAGTGCCGTATTTGGCGGGCGGCTATTTGAATTTAATCGACAGTTTGACAGAATCATTTGCAGGATTTTCGGGAACAGGCGCGACGGTTTTTGAAGACGTTGAAATTTTGCCGCGAAGTATTTTATTATGGCGCAGTTTATCAAATTGGGTCGGCGGCTTGGGAATTGTGGTAATTTTTATGGCGATTTTGTCGCAGTTGGGGCGCGGCGCAATGTTCATTCTTCGCGCAGAAACAACCGGACCGACGAAAGACAGGCAGATGCCGCGTATTCGTGACAATGCAAAGGCGCTGTTCAAAATTTACGTATTTTTAACGGTACTCTGCGCGATAAGTTATTATATGTGCGGGCTGAATATTTTTGCGGCGATAAATCACGCAATGACGACGATAGCAACCGGCGGCTACGGGATTTACAACAGCACGGTCGGCGAATATGGCAACGTTTACCTTGAATATTGTATGGCATTTTTTATGATAATTTCAAGCGGTAGTTTTGCAATGTACGCGGCGGCAATTCGGCTGGGCGGCGGCGTGATTTTGCGCAATACTGAGTTTAAAATTTATCTGTGGATAGTTTTTGTGACTTCGGCGATAATTGCGGCGGATTTATTTTTGGAAATGCATATGAGCGTCGAGGCGGCGATACGCGGGGCGATTTTCCACGTGGCGAGTTTGAGTTCGACAACGGGCTTTGTGGCTTACGATTTTGATACATATCCGTCGATTAGCAAAGCTTGTTTGATGATGACAATGTTTTTGGGCGGCTGTGCTGGTTCGACGGCGGGCGGCTTGAAGGTCGCGCGAATAATTTTGCTGTTTAAATTTGTCAGTGCCATAGTCAAGCAGAAACTTCACCCGCAACTGGTAAATCCGGTAAAACTGAACGGGCAAGTAATTGACGACAGCGTTGTACATAATGCAGCAAAATTTTTTTTCGCGGTGGTGGTGATGGATATTTTATTCGCGTTTGTAATGATGTTCGACGGAATAGACTTTGTGAACAGCGTATCCGTGAGCGTATCGACAATGGCGAGCGTTGGACCAGGATTCGGAATACAGGGCGCGACCAGCACATATGCGTTGTTGCCGCCGCTGAGCAAATTATTTGCGTGCTTATTTATGTTTTTGAGCCGCCTTGAAATTTTCACAGTGCTGGTATTATTTACGCCGTCATTTTGGAAAAGTGCGAGCGTCGGCTGGTGATTAGGGTAGAGGGGAAAGGTAATAGGGAATAGGATTTTTACACTAAACCCTAGCCCCCGTTCCCTTCTGATAAAGATAATAGCGCCGGACTTCGCCGAAACCATTTTTTACGCGCAAAAAATATCGCGCCTTGAAATGATAATCATGAACGGGATCTCCGCTATATTTTTCGTGATACTTGAGATTATTCGACGCGTGCGGTGACGTAAACCCGAACAAAATTTTCAGCTGCAATAATTTTCCGTGCCGCGGCAATAGCGAATCGTCAGCTATATTCAGCGGATAATATTCCCGCCCAACTTTAACCATAAGCATCGGCGCAACTCCATTCACAAAAGTCCCGCCCGCAGGCATCGCCAATAAATAATTCCCGTCCGCCAACGCTACTAATTTGCCGTCCTTGATGTAGCTAATCTCATTCGACGGTATAATTTCACGGTGAAAACTCGGATTGCTCTTCGTCTGAAAAAGTACGACCATTACCGCCATTATAAAAAAAAGCGCCGCCGTTGCGACGTATTTTAAAGTTTGATAGGGCTGAAAATTCGCCCGCTCCATTTCCCAAATTTCTTTGAATCTGTCCATCTTAAAAAGTTCCAAATGGCATACTCGGCGAATTTTTTGCGATGTCCCTTACAACATCTTTTTCGGGCTTGCCGAGTACCCAACCCAAAATTTTAATTTCAGTGTGCGTCATAAGTTTCAGCTGATTGGTTTCCTGCGGTTTGAAACAAAGCTCTTTGTAAGTTTCCAGCGCTTGATTGTACCGCGCCAAAATTTCTTGCGGCGAACGTTGACGCGGCGGCTTTTTATAAGACTGCACAACTTCAGTAATATCATTAGCGAGCATTTCGGACATTTTATCGCCTCCAAATCATTCCAGCGGGCTGGTATTCCACATTTTTGCCTTGAGCACGTCATAATAATTTTTATCGGGGAATTTAACAATCCTTGCCACGGAACGCGACTTTTTAACAACAACTTCATCATTCGGCTGAATCTGAAAAGCCTCTTGCCCGTCCAGTGTCACAAATAAATCGCGATTAGCCGCAATTTTTATCCGAATCTCATCGTCTTCGCTGACAACCAACGGGCGCATTTGAAAAGTATGGGCGCAAATCGGCGTCAATAAAAGCGCGCGAATTGTAGGATTTAAAATCGGACCGCCCGCGCTCAATGAATAAGCCGTTGAACCAGTCGGACTCGAAACTATCACGCCGTCAGCCTTGTACTCCATCAAATGTGTATTATTCACGAAAAGATTCAGCTTGAGCATGCGCGGACTGCCGCCCTTCGAAATTACAACGTCATTAATCGCATTGCCTAAAAATTTTTCGCCCAGTTCATTTCTGATAAAGCCGCTCAACAGCAACCGGTGTTCGACAATGTATTCGCCGATTAAAATTTTGCCGAGCCGACTTTCAAGTTCCTTGGGTTCAATATCAGCCAAAAATCCCAGCGTCCCCAAATTAATCCCGCAAACCGGAATACCTTGCTCGCGAAATCGACGGCAAACGCCAAGCAAAGTTCCGTCGCCGCCTATCGATAGCGCCATATCAATATGCACCCGCTCAACGCACGGCAAACCATATTCTTCTTTGCGAAATTGCCGCGCCTCTGTCGCAGGCATTACCAGCCGAACGTCTTTGTTTTTATAAAAATTAAAAATCCTGTCGACTATTTCACCTGCGCGACGCTTGCTCATATTCGGGAACACCGCCAGCTGCATCATTCCCGCCTCCACTCCAAATACCGTACCAAAAATATTTTGCCTTGTCAATAAATCACTTCCTATTCAGTGTCTCATTCATGCTGCCCGTACGATAGCCCTGCAAATCCAGCGCCACGTACGAAAAGCCATAACTTTTCAGCGCGTCAACAATTTTCTCGCGCAGATTTATAATTTTTTCCAAATCAACCGGCAAAACTTCAATGCGCGCGATAGTGCCATGAATCCGAACCCGCATTTGCTTAAAACCGTTATTCAGCAAAAATTGTTCGGCGGCGTCAACCATTTTCAATTTTTCAGCGGTAATATTTTCGCCGTAAACAAACCTGGACGCCAAACACGCAAACGACGGCTTATCGAAAGTCGGCAGATTCAAATTTTGAGAAAGAGCGCGGATTTCACTTTTGTACAAACCGGCATAACGCAACGGACTTTTAATATCCAATTCAGCGAGCGCCTGTAAGCCTGGGCGATAATCGCCGGTATCGTCCATGTTCGAGCCTTCGACGACGTAAGCGATATTATTTTCTGCGGCGATATTTTTTATTTTTGTGAAGAGATTTTTTTTGCAAATGTAACAGCGATTTTTAGGATTGGCGCTGATATTTTCGACGCTTAAAATATTTTCCGTGAAAAAGATTTGGCGGATATTTTCTTGTTTGCAAAAATCGACGGCTTCTTGAGATTCTCGCGCAGGAAAAAATTCAGACGCCGCCGTTACCGCAATGGCTTTGTCTCCTAAAACGTCGTGAGCCACTTTCAATAAAAAAGTTGAATCGACGCCGCCGGAAAATGCGACTGCGGCGCTGCCCAATTCTGCTAAATAATTTCTAAGCTTGTTCAGTTTTTCCTTCAAAGCTACCGCCCCCAAATGTAAAAAAAAGGCGGTCAAGGATGACCGCCCCCGCGACGCGCTAGTTGTGACTAATGCGCCGCCCCTTTCTTTGCAAGCGTTGCGCGGTTTGCGCAGCAAAGCGTGCTCTTTAGTACTTTTAGAGAAAAGAAATGCTGAATTAATCTTTGCTTAAATCGCTGCCGTCTTTGAGCCAGCTCATCATGCCGCGAAGTTTAGCGCCGACCTGTTCAATTTGATGTTCAGCGTGAATGCGGCGCTGTGCAAGGAAGTTAGCACGACCAGCCGCGCGATTTTCAACAAGCCAATTACGCGCAAAAGTGCCGTCTTGAATTTCCTCAAGCGCTTTTTCCATGGCTTTGCGAACTTCGGGCGTAATGATTTTCGGTCCGGTTGTATAATCGCCGTATTCTGCAGTATCGCTAATGGATTTGCGCATTTTCGCCATACCGCCCTCATACATAAGGTCAACGATTAATTTCATTTCGTGGAAAGTTTCAAAGTACGCAATTTCCGGCTGATAACCTGCATTAACGAGAGTTTCAAAACCTTGCTGAATCAAATGGGTAACGCCGCCGCAAAGTACGCACTGTTCGCCGAATAAATCAGTTTCAGTTTCTTCTTTGAAAGTGGTTTGAATGACGCCTGCGCGAGTGCCGCCAATACCGCGAGCATAAGCAAGCGCAATATCAAAGCATTTGCCGGTAGCATCTTGTTCGACTGCGAAAACATCAGGAACGCCGCCGCCTTCAACAAATGTGCGACGTACCAAATGACCAGGACCTTTCGGAGCAACCATGAACACGTCAATATTTTTCGCCGGAATAATCTGCTTGAAATGAATATTGAAACCGTGAGCAAATGCCAGCGCTGAACCGTCTTTCAAATTCGGGGCGATTTCATTTTTATAAACGTCAGCCTGTTTTTCGTCCGGAATAAGAATCATAGTAATATCAGCGGCTTTGACGGCGTCAGCAACATTCATAACCTTCAAGCCCTGGCTCTCAGCAACAGCCTTAGACTTCGAGCCTTCATACAAACCGACGATAACATTAACGCCGCTGTCTTTAAGATTCAAAGCGTGAGCGTGCCCTTGACTGCCGTAGCCGATAATCGCGACGGTTTTGCCGTTCATAATTTCCCAATTTACGTCTTGGTCATAATAAGTTTTTGCCATAATATTCCCTCTCTTGATGATAATCGTTAATAGTATTTTCACCGCGCTCAAGGGCGATAAGTCCTGTGCGGATGACTTCCAAAATTCCATAGGGTGCAAGGAGTCTGGTAAACGCGGTAACTTTTTCGTCATCGCCGGTAATTTCAAAAATCAGCGTGGTAGGCTGTACGTCAACAACATGGGCGCGGAAAAGTTCAGCCATTTTCAAAACGTCAAGGCGATTATTATCGTCCGCAGAAACTTTAATCATAGTCATTCCGCGCGTTACTGCCGTTGCAGAATCCAGCCTTTGCACTGCGCGAACAATCGGCATTTTTTCAAGCTGTTTAATCATTTGGTCGATTAAATTTCCATCGCCGTGAACTACAACGGTAATTCTGGAAAATTCGGGCGACTGCGTGACGCCAACCGATAAACTGTCAATATTAAATTCGCGGCGGCTAAACATACTCGCCACCCTAACCAATACGCCTGGCTGATTTTCGACGTAGACTGACAAAACGTGTTTCATAACCAAAACTCCTATAAAAAATTCCACGCGCAATAATACCACGCCTGCGACAAAGTTTCAACCACAAATATTTTCAAATTGTCCCGATGTACCAACACAAGCCAAATCCGCCGTGCTATCCTGCGAAGAACTGATTTGTTTTTGAAAGGAGTTGCGATATATGGATACGCAAAATCTGTACGAAACTTTTTTGTCAATGGAAGGCAGGCTTAATCGGCTCAGATATTTTAAACGCCTTCTTGTCGTTGGAATCGCGCAGATGGCGCTCGTGGTATTTATCGCGATATTGTTTGCAGATATGTTTGGAAATATAAGTACTCTTGGTTCGATACTGATGAATATTATCTTCGTTGCGGGTACGGCAATTACTTACACGTTGGATGTCCGCCGCCTTCACGATATGGATAAAAGCGATTTGTTAGCGAAAGTCAGCGCTGTTGCAATGTTGTACATTGGACTCGCTGATATTGATATGTTCAACGTGACGATATTCGACTGCGTGGTTTATTTTGCACTTACGGTAATAGGGCTTTATTTGATGTTTAATCCTGGAACGCGCGGCGAAAATCAGTACGGTTCAGATCCTTTGGAAAGGTGATTTATTATGGGCAGTAAAAAAATTTTAGCCGTTTTAATGGTTATGTTGAGCGCTATCATTTCCGGTTGCGGCTACGACGACAACGTTATGAGAGTTCGCGAAGGTCATTTGAATATAGCTCCAACTGTCCCTGTTGGTAAAGCCTTTGATAAATTTTTTGCAAATGGCGAATGGAAATCTTTCAAATCCACGGAAGGCGAGACGGTTGTAGAATTTACCGGCGATTGTTCCTGGTACAACGCGCCCGCTAAAATGACAGTTCAATTCACCATTAAGGGCGACGAATTTGAAATTCATTACGTTGGAATAAACGGCGTAGGTTTGACTTTGATTGAAGGCATCGCCGTTGTCTCGAAAGTTTTGGAAGAGTATAAATCTTAAATTTGAAATGGGGTAAAAATTATGAGCAATTCAGCCGAAGTACAAAATGTTGGAACTTCAAAATTTGTTTGTCCGAAGTGCGGCTCTAGCGATATTAAAAATTGCGCCATCATTCACACCAGCGGCACAACCAGTTTGGATTTGGGCGTAGAGGGCGCGAATTTTAATTTTTCCCACGGTTCACAGCTGGCTAAGGAACTCGCCCCGCCTCAGAAAAAGGAAACTCATCCCATCGCGATGGTTGTTTTTGGATTAATTACTATACTTTGCTTGTATGGCGGAGCTATCATCGGCGCGGTAATTTTCGGGATTTTGACTTATGCTAATTACAGCGCCAATCAAGATGCAAATCGATACAATGAAAATGAATATCCCGCAGAATATGAGGCTTGGCAAGATTCTTATATTTGTTTCAAGTGCGGACACAAATTCGTAATTCGGTAGGTGAACTGGATATGCAGCCTCAAAAATTGATTTGCCCAAAATGCGGCTCTGAAGATATCAAACCATACCGACCGATATTTAAACTTATCTCGGACGTTGGCGCTATTATTATTCGGATATTCATGACTTACTTCTTATATATGAATAATTTCTTTACGTATGATTTTTTCGGAGTCTGTTTGATTTTATATTGTGCAGTTTTCATACTGGAGAGCATTGTTAATACTTGTGCGGATTGTAATTCATTTATCTGCCGCCAGTGCGAGGAAAAATTCAGCGTCGATATTAATTGAAAAGATTTTTCCGACTGGCGCTCAAATTTTCCTGCGCGAATAAAATTGCCTCAAGTACAGTCCATTCTTCCGTCGAGAAACTCGAACTGTTAATAGCGACCGGAAAACCTTCCAAATCGTAAACCATTTCTTGAACGATAATTCGGCTGGCGCTTGGGCGCGAATCACGAATAGGCTTAGCTTGAATCATTTGGGAAATTACATATTTGCAACCGGCATTTTTCGCGGGCGTCAGATATTCTGTCACGTTGAACGCAAAATCAGCCGGATTTTTAATTTCCGCAAAATCAATTTCCTTGCCGAAACTGTCGCGCAGGATTAACTTCAAATATTTTTTGTCAGCATTTTTAAAATCGTCCTTGGCAATACCAATCGGCGCAATGTACAGCGGCAAATCATTTTCCGCGCCAAATCCGCCCGCGTCATAATAATTTCTGAGCGCCCTGTCCAAATACAAAATCATCGCGTGAAAACTTTTCCGGTGCTCTTCAACTTCCTTGTAGTTGACAGCCTCGCCAAAATGCTCGTAGCCAAAAATTTTCAGCGTCTTGGAAATTGGATCGCTCTTCATAAAAATTCGCGTCAAATTAATCTTGCCTTGATATGCCACCGCAAATTCTTTGTTGCCAACCGACGGCGCGCCAAATGTCACAACTTCAATCCGGCTCATATCAGCGCCCGCGTCCGCCAATTTAACCGCGCTAATAATCGCTATTGCCCCGCCCAAACTGTGTCCAGTGATATAAATTTTTTCGTCCGGATTTTTTTTCATATAATCAAGCAAAGTTTCCAAATTGCCGCCGGAAAGCGCCGCGTCAGCATAATCTTTAAAGCCGCGGTGTACCAAAATATTTTTATCAGCGTCATTCAGCGGAACAAGCTCAACATTCAAATCAACTGCAACGTCTTTCAAATCTTCAGTGCCGGTGAAGAAAAAAATTTTCTCATTGCCTTTGCTCATAAGGTGAAGTTTGACATTGATTTTGCCGTCGGAATCTTTTAAATCGGTAATTTCCCAGCCGCGCCGTTCAAGAAAATTTTTAGCAACAGTGCCTTCGTCGCCGCTGTACGCCGCCAATGAACTTAGCGCACAAATTAATCGAACGCGCTCGGTTTCTAAATTAGATTCAGCCGCATTTGC
>CAJOIB010000041.1 GCA_905234705.1 uncultured Selenomonadaceae bacterium
GCCGCAAATCTTTTTCGTATTGGCTATGTTCCTGCTCAAAGATTTTGTCTTGCAAGGTTTCAATCTTGCCCTTAATCCTATCTATTTCGCGCTCGAAGGCTTCAGCCTCTTTCATCGCCGCGTTTTTGACTGTGGCTGATACTTCTTCTGCTGTTTCTGCTTTTTCAAGTTGAGCCTGTTTCCATTGCTCAATGTCCCGCAACTGTTTTTCAAACGCCGAATGTGTCAGTGAATATTCAATGTCTGCTGTTGACTTAATTAAATCACGTGCTTTTTGTAGGGCGTCTTCCCGAACTTTCAAGGCTTTTCGATGTGCAAGTGATTCGGCTTCGGCTATATCCATTCCCTTATCAATCCAAGCAGATTTTTCTTTTTCAATGGCAAGAAGGCTGTTTTGTAATCGGATTTTAATTCTGCTAGTTGATTTTCAAAATCGGAATGAAAATCTTCAGCAACTTCGTCGCGAATATCATCAAGAGCATCTTCACGGTCAAGTTCGGCTTTTTGAAGTTTGGCGCGGTGAAGTCGCAGGATAGCAAGTTTTTCGTCATAAGACACGTCAAGCTTATCGGTTAATTCGCGTTTGAGAAAAACCTCAGCTTCGGCTATTGCCTGCTCATAATCGTTGTTGTAGTGGTCAATCTCAATTTGTAAATCTTCAAGTTCGTCTTGAAATTGTTTGGTGCGTATAGGTCCGTATTGGCTCGCAGGATTTTTTGAAATTTCTTCCATGCGCCGGAAATCACCCATTGAAGGCGGTTTTGCTTCTGGTTCTACAATTTGTGTTGCTTGTTTGGCTTCTTCGACTGTCTCAGCAATTTTATTATTTTCGCCGTTGATTTTGTCGTAGATAGTGCTAAATTGCTCAATGAGCGTACCGAGTGGATCAATCGCCATTTACTTCGGTATCAGCCATACGCATTTGCCGCCAGAAATTGTCCGTAGCGTCAATCGGCATATTGAGATTATAAGCGTTAGTTTGAAGTTCGCGCCATTTTTCGATTAAATCACTTGTGACAGCACCGGCGGCGAGCATAGCAGTAGCAATACCGGCAATAGACACAGCGGCGGCTCTTGCGGCTGGCGGTATTCTGTCAAGCGCTCTGTCGACTAAACCCTGAACTCTATCCTGCAAAGTCTCAACACTACCGCCTGCATTTTCTTGAGTTTCGTTTAAATTTTCCTGTGCGGCAGTAACTTGGTTAAGTTGCTGTTGAAGGCGTTGCAAGCCAAGGCGCTCCCTTTCAAGGCGCGCTTCCATACGTTGGGTTTCAGCGGCATCAGCGCCGCGCGTGTTAGTTAAATCTCGAAAAGCCGCTTCAGTCAATCTAATTCTATCGCGCTGGATTTGCATTTGCTGATTAAGAGATCGTTGTCTAATTTCAAAAATTTGGGTGGCGTCAGCGGTAGCGTCCAAATTGCCAATTTCGACTTCAGCGCGAAGCTGAATTAAATTACTTTCGCGATTTAAGCGATTAAGATTTTGCTGAATACTTCTGTCAGCGGCGATAAAGTCAGATTCAAGTTGAGATAAATCAAGGACTTCGCGCAGAGGCATTTTAAATTCTCGCGTCCAAAACAAGTACCAGCTAAGTATCGCTTCATCTGTCGTCAATTTTATGTGTTTGCCGCCACTTCGGCGGTTTCCGAGTTTTTTTCCAGTTCGTCAAACTTGCCCGCAATCATTTTCAAAAGGCAGGTTGTACATTCGTTATAGGTTTTAATGACTTCATCGAGCGGCAAATTATCAAGCAAATCGTCAACGGTTAAGCCTTCAAACAACAAAGCAACCATTTTGCAAAAATCCTCGACAAAATTTGGGTCTGTGATTTTTCTATCTTGCTTGTCGAATTCTATACAAGTGCGCCAGATTTTTGCGGCTGGTCTTCTCATAATAAACAATTTACCATTAATTTCAAGTTTTGAATTCCGGACTTTCTTTCTTGGTGCTGTATTCAGCCTTCGGCACTCGGAACATTCCCTTATACAGCTTGATGTATTCTTTAGTGCCGTCAGACAAATCGCTTTCAAACATAATGGCGACATATGGCGCTTTATCGTCAGCGTTGCGTTTGAGAACGCCGTTTTCAATGGTATGTCCCAGAAGAGCCGCCTGTACTTCCTGCGGCAAATCAGACATTTCAAGTGTAACTTTCGTGCCGCCATACGTTGTAGCTACTTCAATCGGCTTGTTATCGGCGTAGAAAGTAGTCGAGTTAGTTGTTTTGTCGAGCGTTATAGTAACCATATTTGGCACGTGTATCGGTGGTTTGTATTGAAAGCCGGTTTCGTCGTCCTTAGTCATTTCCGCGTAATGAAAATTTTGTACACCTATTTTAAGTTTCGCCATTTTAATTTACCCCCAATAAAATTGAAAATTTAATTTCACGCCAATAAACTTTGTCAAAAATCTCGGTGGATTCAACGCGCATAAAGCCCAAGCCGCTCATCGCCATTTCAACGGCTCTCTCTAAATCGTAAAAGTTATCGTCCGTCGTACCGATGCTGATTTGATACGTGATACGCCGGAGTATTTCAAGATTATCGCTGAAAAACGCCGGTGCATTTGAAATTTCTTGATAGACAATCGCTGGATATTCGCCGTCGTATTCTTTAACGTACTTCACGACCGGAACGCTCAATTTGGCGGCAAGCGCGTTGTACACTTTCTCTTGAAGTCCAATCGTTAACCACTCCTTAAAGTTCCGTGAATTTTATCAATCACATTCTGCTTAAGCTCAGCGCGTTTATCTTCGAGCGCCGAACCCGCGGCTTGTCTGGCTTGCTCGCCGTACTGTTCAAGTACTGCGCGAATATTCATCCGAGCCATAATTTTTTACCCCGCGATAACTTCAATGCTGTGTGGGACAACGGCAAAGCTACCGTTAAATTCGTTAACCGCCAATTTGACAAGGTGTCTTTCCGGCAACGCTGTGATAAATGTTTGTTCCGCAATGAACCAGTGATTTGTCCCGCGTACCTGCTGAGTGCCGACATACAGCAAAGGTACATAATTTGCTCCAACGAGTTCTTCAACCGCCGCCCAGGCACTTGCCGCTTTTTGTGGCATTTCGGTTAAGCTCGTGAACTTCGCTAATTTAATTTCTCCTAACATTTTAATCGTCTCCTTAAAGATTAACTGTTATTTTTTCCCTACAGGTCAACTGTAAAAATTTATGTTGCTCGTTAATATCTCGCGCAGGGACTGTTTGCTCAAAAATCCTGCCTTGATAAATTATTCTGTCGTGCAAGTTTAAATTTTTCCAATACCGAATTGTTATCCTAAATTCGACGTCAGCCGTAATTTCGGCAACCCCCTTGACGATGTGCGCGCTGTACGGTTCGATACTCGCACAAACATTTTCAACGTCATCAGTCGAATACTCGTAAATCACAGTTCCGTGACTATTTTTAGCTGCAACCGACTTTAGGATCGTAACGCGCTTATTCAATTCTTCAGAGCGGATTTTAATTGGATTGAGCATTTTAAATTTCCCCCGTGAATCGTGCACTCAGCAGAATTTTCTTTTGAATGTCAAGCAGGCGATTGTCAACGGCGGCGTCATTGAGCATATCAAATTCCCTGCGGCAATACAGTTTCACGAACTGCCTCATGAGGGCGTTATCTTCGTCAAATGCTTTGCCGGTCGCCGTTATCAAATCTTCCTGCGCCGCCAATATCAGCTGTTCCAATTCTGCGTCGTAATCCGAATTATCAGCGTCAATATTCAAATAGGCTTTCAATTCTTCAACATCTATTGCCATAATTTATCACCGCCCTTGAGACCTTCGCCTGCTACTCAGCCTTTGTTTTTTTTCGTGATTCGCAGGAAACCGTTTTTCTTAACGACATTTCCGCCGAAGAAGGAACAGCCACGATAAGCACTCATTCCCTGCTTGAATTTATAATCGTCAGAGAATTCCGCCGTAACTGTACACAATTTCGTCAAGCGTGCCGTCATCAATCGTCGCCAAACTTAAATCTGTTGCGCTGTCAATCGCCGTTGCCTTATCGCTGAAGATACCAACCATTTGATTTGTATTGCCCGCGCCTACAAGTATTTCTTTCGTCAAGAGCATTCGCATTGAATTTCGGATATTTTGAAATACCACGTCCGCGTAAGCCGCATTTGGTAGTTTATTCAATTCTTCTGTCAGCTCAGCGTAAGCCGTGACCTTGCTTTTATTAATATCGACGTATGCAAAATGCGTTTCAGCTCCGGCGGCGTCAACACCTTCAGCCGTGTAGCCGCCTGTGTCAATTCCGGTAATGTAAGGCTGTCTGAAACTTTCGCCGCCATTCAACGACAAATGAGCAACCGAATCAATCAGCGAACTTACCGCGTTAAAATCGTTATTAATTTCCGGCGCATACGTGCTCGCAATTCTCCAAAGACACTGAGCGGCGAATTTACCGCGTGTCTCAAAAATCTTGCTGTAGTCATAATTCCCGCGGCTCTCAATCGTCTTGAAACCTTCGCCCTGCATAAATTTCGGTGATTCTGCACGATTCTCAACAGAATTAACCGCTTGTGTGCGTTCATCGCCGCTTGTCTGCCGATAATAATTAATGTCGTCGTTAACTTCCTTCAGTCTTTGCTCGATTGAGCGTAATTCTTCAATGTTCGTGCTTTTCTCAGATTGTGCAATCAACGCCGCGCGCTTGAATATCTGTCTCGTACGCCGGATACGTAACTGCTGACACTTCAAAAACTTTGCTGATTGATTTAATTCTGCGCGTCGGCATTATTTTCAACGTCCAGCTTTGCCTGTATCGACAAGCCGATTTCATCAACCTGCAACGTCATCGAACTGTTGCCGTTTCTGCGCGACCGCGCTAATGGTATTTTGTTAAAATCGTGATTGACTAACAGCGGCACATCGCGCAGGTCTGCATTGTCAAATGCTCCCGCGTCGATAACTTCATAAAACACGCCCGCAATATCTGTTTGCCGATTAAAAACTGCCGCGTGTCCTTCAATAAATTTTTCGTCCTGCTCATTGTCTATCACTCGAAATTCCAGCACATTATAACTGCGAATTTCCGCCTGTTCCTGTTTCATCCAAATCGCTCCCTTGCAACTGATACTTATCAACCAACTCTGCCGATACAAAATTCAATGACTGAATGCGCCTGTTGCCGTCTGGCAGTGGCGGGTATCCATACAACTCGCGCAGTTCGTTTAGCGTCATTAATCCCGAATTTGTTGCTAATGTCGCTAATTCCATTTTGTCCTTTGCGCTGAAATACGCAACCTTTGAATAATAGCCTTTGATTCTGTGACCGAGCGACCGCTCCCGCGCCGTGAATAATCTTTGCGTCATTGCCTGCTCAAATTCTATGATAAATTCTTCAATGCACGTTTGATAAAAAGCCGCATGTGCTTCGCCCGTGAAATTCCCGCTCAATATCGCTTCTGATACGCCGTACCTTTCGCGGATTATGTCTTTCAAAAATTTCAGCGTGCTGTCTGGAATTACCGGCATTGTGTTATTTATCGGCGTAAAATTCCCGCCAAGCCCTATCGCCACAATTCCATTTTCCGATTTTAAAATCCGGCTCTCAAAATCTGCCGCCGCCTTCGTCAAGGATTTTTGGTCAATCACTGTCTTAACGCTCAGAACGCCGCGCAAATTTAAACTTGAATCTATCATTTTCGGCAAACCTTGAATTATTTCGTCCAGCGTCGTTAACGAGCGCATAACGTTTGATTCGTCAGCTTGCCCATAATCATTCCCGCCGCCCATTAACGTTGAAACGCCGCGTCGCCATTTCAAATGAATCACCGCGTCATATGGCAATACGTCAGCCGTGCCGTCCTGCCAATAAAATTTTATCGCCCAACGCGTTGTGTCGTCAGAAAATCGCCCCAGCTCAGCGCTAACCGGATTCAACGGATAAAACGCCACGTACCGCTTAAATTCTTACCCGCCCGCGCTTTCGACAATCTCGTATTGCGGATAAATAAAGCAGTTCATTTTCTTTCTCATCAGCCAACAGCAACAGCTCAGAAAATCTTTCGCCGTTTGCAATTCATTAACGCCGTCGCGAAACAGCCGCGTTATATCGTCGTTGAGCCGCTGAATACTGGTGTCTTTCTCCAGCACCGACACAACTTCAATCTTGCTAATCTCAGTGGCAATGCGGGCGATACAGTTATTGATAAAATCGCTGGCGTAAATGTCATTTCCAAACGCTGAAGTAAAAACTGCGCGAGAATCGCTCAATATTTCCGTCAGGATTTGTTTTTCATTCCTGCTGCGAAACTTATTCATCAGATTTTTTATAAAACTCACCAGCAAATTTCATCACCTCTCAATCGGCTGGCAAACGTCCCTTTGCAGATAATTATATTCGCTCATATAGCGGCTGACCGTTGCGTACGCAATGATAAGCGCCAGAGTTCCGTCAATGCGGTTTTTCGATTGGCTGATTTTCACCGGCATTTTCATTCCCAAATTATTAAGTTTCAGCGCTGTGTTTTGCAAATTCCATTTTGTAATTTCATTGTTGCGATAGTTCAGCCGTTTCAATGTAAAATCGCTCTCAAGGACGCCCATCCTGCCTGCGCAAATTTTCACCAGCCCTTGACGCGCCCATTCCCGATAATTTTTCTTTTCCGGATTCAGCTGTTTGTCGTTGGTGAGCAATGCGTCAGCCTTTGTTTCCGGTATGAAATACATTGACAGCGCGTATTTCTGCAATGTCCACGGATTGACGAAAAGCGCTGTTGCCGCTGTCAAATCCGTTGTTTCGCTCAAATCTATTCCGCCTATATAATATTGCCCGCGGAGCATTTCCGGCTCAAAAGTTGCGTCATTTGCAACAACTCTTTCAGTGAGCCACGCCGCCGCGTTATTCTGTCGAAGGTTAAAATCTTTCGCCAAAACAAACGCCCGCGTTGACGCTGAGATTTTCGCGTCTTCAACCATTCCCCGCAGAAACGACCATTTTTTTATCACGCCGAGACCAGGATTTGATTTGTACCAGCTTTTTTCGTCTTGCCAAATTTCTTCTTCGGTGTCTTGCGTGTACCAGAATATTAAAAAATTCGATTTATCCAATTCGCCGTTTAAGACACTCGCCGCCATTTTCAGCCGCTCGTCCAAATATCCGCCTTCCGTGAATCCGTCAGTAGTTATCTCAATGTACAGCGGCTCATCTTGCGTTGATAGCGCTTGACGTATCGGCATTATAAAGCTGTCGTCTTTCATTTCGTGAACTTCATCAACCACGCCGATTTTAATATTGCGTCCTTCCTTGGCACTCGTGCGGGCTGACAATTTGCGAATCGAACCCTTGTTTTGGCTCGTGAATTTGCCCGTGCGATTTTTTTGTTTAAGGTTGCCGAAAAATATTCCCTTTTGGTTGCGACGTGTACAACGCGCCAATTTCGGCGAAGCTTCGCGCATTGCGTCCGTCGCCATATACAGCAAATCTGCCTGATCGTAGTCGTTAGAGCCGTACAAAATTTTAGTTCCCATTTCGCCGCAACACCATTCAGCTAAAGATATTGCGCTTGCAAGCGGAGTCTTGCCCATTTTCCTCGATACCACTAACAAAATTTCTTGATACTTCCTGACGTACCGCTGAATATTGGCGAATGTATGAGCGGTTCATTTCCAATCACCTCAGATATATTCGTCAAGTCCTAAATCTTCATCGCCTACACTCGCTCCCAATATCCGCGCCAATTTGAAAATTATGTTCGTATAACCTGCGCGAACCTTCGGCAATTCTTTAGACACAGGTAAAACTTTCTGCCGCGTCGGATTCTGCGCGTCAACCTTTATCAAGCCGGAAACTTTGACAATTTCGTGAAGTCTATCCAATTCGACACGCAACCGCGCCGCTTCCAATATCGCTCCTTCTACCAGTTGCAACTGTTTTTCGTCAACTTCCGCAAACAGCGCCTTAATTCTGTCGTATTCTTGCTCAATTTCCGTCATAATCATTTCCATTCCATTTCAAAAAAAGTCAAAATTTCGGCGTCGACAATAAAAACGCCCCCTTTTACCGGTCTGCCTGCCCCCCAGTGCCACCGTCAAGGCGGGGGGCTCACGGCTCGAACTCTCTAAACCAGCGCTCGATGTAGCCGTGCCACTGAGCCGCCAGCAACCCGCGCGTCATCGTCGCCGTCGCTTTTGCCTGTTCCGGCGTCGTTTCAAGGTAAATCAATTCAGCGCCCAGTTTCGCCGCCAGTTGCTCGCGTTGAAGTTTTCGCGGGTAGCCGCCGACTATATAAGCGTCATTCCAATTTCCGGATCGAAGACGTATCTGCTCAATCAACGTATCTCGAACTGCAAAGACTGTCCGGCTCAAATTGTTTGGGTTATCGTGATACTGACAGCCCGATAGCGCCGAGTAAATTGCATCTAAATCGACAATCAAATCGCCACGCCGCGCAATTTGGTTCACGTACGTACTTTTGCCGGAACACGGCGCGCCATACACCAGATAAACATTATGCTCATTGCCAAATTCAAAGCGTTGGTGAATCTTGTCGTGACATTTCCTGCAGATTATTTTTATATTTGAAGGGTTAAGTGCAATTTGCGCGTCATTGATATTCGCCGGAGTTAATTCTTTAATGTGGTGACCTACCAGTTGTGTCGAATCTTTCAAATAACTTTCGCCGCATTCTGCACATAAAAAATTGGCTGTGATAATCAGCTGTTCGCGCAGGTCTCGCCACGCTTTGCGGTTGTAAAATTTTTTCGCCCATGGTGCTGACATTACCATTCACCTTGCTCAACCGAACGCTCGCGCAGGGCTAATGCTTTTTCATCCTGCTGTCGTTGCCACGTGTCTTTGTCAGTTTGCCCCAAATAATTTTTGCCGAGAAAGATAGCCATTGCCGCCGACTTTTCTGCCAGCCGAAATTGCGCACGCCGCAAGCTTATTTTCCCTGCTTCGCGTTTTAGTTTGAACACTTCGGAAAAATTCATATCGTACGTTCGTTTACACCAATTTTCAAGTGTTTTATCCGATACGTCGAAAAAGCACATTAATTCTTTCAATGTGCATTGCATTCCACACAGCTTTTCAAATTGCTCCTTGTCTATGTCCTTCAGCGGTCGCCCGCGCTTTTGATTTGCCATTTCCAACTCTCCTAGTACAAAATATCCCCGTCAAATTGCTTGTCGCCGATTTTCAATGCGTCGGTGTACTGCCACATATAGCCTTTGAAAAAATCAGTGTGATAATACTGTGCATTCCATATCGGGCAATTCAAACTTCGCCAGTCAATTAAATCTTCAATCCAACTAAGGGAAGCGTAAACGCCAGCATTTAGCGGTTTGATTCGGTCAAGAAATGCGCGGCAGATATTAGTTACATTGCGGCGGCTGAAGTCAAATCCGTGGGTGTACTTGTAATTGTCGCCGTCTTCAATGTCGAAAAACACCGGCAACTCTAGCATTACGCCTGAGCCTTCGATAACCCATTTGCAATAATCGGCTTCTGCGCGAGCGTCGTCCGGCGTCATTGCGTAGCTATAATGATACGCCCCACAAATCAGCCCTGCGCGATGTGCTTGCTCTACATTCCGCTGAAAAGTTTCGTCGAAATGCTTTTTGCCGTAACTCGACCGACATATCGCAAAATCTATTCCTGCGGCTTTCATCGCCCGCCAATCAATAATTCCATTCCATTCGCTAACGTCTACGCCTTTCATAATCTTGCCTCCAATAAAAAAACTCCTGCTGTCAGCAAGAGTTAAATTTCTGTTAATCCAATCGGATCATACGCTTTCGCTTTGTTGGGATTCGTCTTTTGAGTTTTGCCCAAATTAATCTGCATTTCCAACATTTTCAAATAATCGTCTGCCGCTTTCTGCAATGATTGTTTCGCTGTGAAATTATCCCAAGCAACCACCCGTTCGTCCCATTTCCATTCTTCGTGCCAGCGTTGAATTACGCCCAAATTCTTACTCAGCAACCTTGCAACGTCTTCTGTCGTTCGTATCGAACCCAAATCTCGGTAAACTACAAACGCTTCATACGCCTTGCAATTTTCCTGCGGCTGACGTTCCCAAATTCTGTTAGCGACACCTAAAATGCCGATACCTTTCGCTAAATTTTTCAGCGCCTTTCAGTATCGCCAAATCAAATCCGTACCTTTCGTACGATTCATAAATATCTGCCACGTAATGAGTTTCCGCATAATTCAATCGCTCATACTCCGATTTTACATAAATCATCGCCATTGCCATTTTTCCGTCCGGCATTTCAATTTCCATTTCGCGCTTTTCATAATGTTCCGGATAGCCAACCCATTTGTCTAAAAGCGGTTCATCAGCTAAATCTAGTTCCCAAATCACGATTGGCACGACATAATCGCTATACTCTTCGATTGTCGCCAAGCTGAGTGGCGGCTCGCCTTTAAACATCAGTCGATAATTTTTGATTGAGCTTACGCCGAGTTGCTTTGTTTTTGGACACCAGCTTTGCATCATTTCCGGATTCATTGTCACGCCGTAAGCCGCATATATTTTCGTCGCCATTACAATTACCCCCTTGCCCGTGTCGCGCTTTAAACGCGTTTTAAGGGCTATTCCGTTGTTTGCATATAATTTACCCTACTACCAGCTAAAGAGCGGTTGTAGCCGCTCCTGTTGCGTTTGGCGGGCTGTTCACTCGCCTCAATTAATTTTTACGCTGTCGTTGAATTTCGCCAAGCGCTATTGCCTTCCAAATGTTTCAGCATATGCAACCGGCAAGTTTTAAATTCTTCACCAATCAAGTTTAATCTCAGCAGCCAGCACCGGAATGTGTATTTCGGATTGTCCGTAACCGTCGGGCGGTAAATCGCCTTCTGCGTTGTCAGGGCTAAATGTGTCAGCGCCAAGCAAAATTGTATCGCCGCCTTAACTTCCCCCGCATGCATTGTTGCATTAAAAATCCGAAACTCGATCGTCTGTTTCGTGAAGAGCGCATGCAAATTGCAAATCGTGTACCGGCTGTTGTGATAATGGCTATGACTCGTTGAGCAATTTTCCGGCTCATTGTACCAGATTGCCTTCAACTGCGCCATTGTCGTTGGTTTCTTTTCGTTGAGCTCTTGCAAAAACCGCTGATTTGTTTTCTTGCAATAATCTTTGCGTTCTTCGTGAACTTTCAGCGCCTTATCTTCTTTGCTTGCGACCATGTTCACTAAATTGCGAATCGTCTGCGGCGTAAATTTTTTCGCGCCAATATGGACGTGAAGCCCGCAACTGGTATTGACAAATCCGCCCGCGTAATTTACCGTCGTTCCAAGATATTTTGCAACGGTTTCTGCCGCCGCTTTCCGCGTTATGCCGGTAAATTCAATTTCAACGCCGATTGTTTGAGTTTTCATTTCGACTTCCCCTTTGCGAAAAATTTATTCGGTTTTCAAAGAACATTCGGTTTCCATTCAGCCTGCCCTTGCCTGTTTGGCTCGCCCTTTCGGCTGTTCCCGCGGCTGTGTTTTAACCTTGTGCCTTATTAATCACTCTAAAAAAACTCATTTGCAAGTCATTTCGGGGAAGTATCTTTGTATACAAAATCGCCTAAATTTCTGTCAATGGAATATTTTTACCTTCGCGCAGGACAAATATATTTTCGCGACTACCGGCAAATGCCGCGTATCTTTCAACCGCCACGTCAATAAATTTCGGCTCAATTTCTATGCCGTAACAAACCCGACCGAGTTTTTCACAGGCAATAAGCGTTGACGCTGAGCCTAAAAATCCGTCCAAAACTAAATCATTCGCCCGCGTCAATACAAGGTGGTCTTTCTTCCAAACTAAGCCCGCTCCAACTTTAAAGCCTGCATCTTCAAATGCATCGTGAAATATTCTGCCCTTCACTGACGCGTAAAACATATATATCGACGCATCAATCGCCATTGCCACTTTGAAATTATCGAATACCTTTTTCAAAAATTCGTATCCGTCAGCGTCGTTTAAATCGTCATTCGCGATTGTTCCCGACTCATTTTTAATATTCACAAAGTAAGGCGGGTCTGTACAAATCAGATTGACTTTCCTATCGCCCAAAAGTTTCTGATATGTTTCCGGCAATGTCGAATCACCACAAATTATTTTGTGCTTGTCCAACGTCCATACATCGCCCAATTTAGCCACGCACGGCTTTTCCATTTCCGCCGCAACGTCAAAATTATCTTCAGCCGTCTCAGCGTCGCCCGTTGTCAAATCGCCAATTTCAAAATCTTCAAAGCCCGTCAGCGAAATATCAAATTCCAAATCCTTCAATGATTCAATTTCCAAGCGCAAAACTTCTTCGTCCCAAGTTGCGTCTAATGCCAGCCGATTATCCGCCAAAATGTATGCTTTCTTCTGGGCTTCGCTCAAATGATGTGCCAAAACACACGGTACTTCGGATAAGCCTTCGGCGCGCGGCGTTAAATGAACGTCGACTAAATGAACAGGATTTTTAACGCGCTCTTTAAGATGTCGAACATAATTTTCCGACGCACTGATTATCGAATGGGTGAACTTTCTTTAAAAGCAGCTTCATATTGCGGTCAAAAAAACACTTAAATCACATATCTCGCCCCGACCAAAGTGTAATCCAATCGGAGAAATTTATTTATACAACACGATGGTCAGGACATTCATAATTACTACCGGATAGCAACGCACATCAGCCTTGGCTGCAATAAAATCGGCAGAGCAGTTAATACGGTTATCACAGATAGGTTACGAACAGGACAGAAGCTCACCAAAGCTGAATCCGCGCGATACGGCAAATCAAACAGTTATGATACATAGCAGGTGAATCTACATTTGGACGAAGTATTGAATCAGCAGATAACCGCTGAAGTCTCTATCAGTGCCGTAGCCCAACTCAGATTTGCGTAAGCGTTCAACGCTGTTCATAATTGCTTTTCTCATGTCGTGGGCAAGCTTGTACCCACCTCCCAACCGGTGATAGATAATTTCCGACGTGGTATATTCATTACCGGCGAGTTGCTCAGTGATGGGAGCATTGAACACAGCTCTTTTGCAAATGGCTAGCTTGAACTTCCAGCTTTACCTGTCCAAAATCCGTGTTATTCTTAACGACAAGGTACGTCCGATTAACTGATGAATCGCCGAAGAATTCTTTGCTGCCGACGTAGGTTTTGAAATTCTCAATAAAAAGCACAAAAAACCCGACGATACATCCGCTATTATCCTGCGCGATTTGACCGGCAATTTTGTCGAGCAATTTCTTTGCAAAACAGTTAATTCGTTACAACAACAAAAAAGACAAGGACGTTGTGATAATACGATATCATTATTTCGTTAGGCTTTTATTTTGTTAGTATATTTTTCTCAAGATTTTTTGTTACAGGTTTTTTAAATTTTTCCGCGATATATTGAACTATCACGAAGAAAACCGG
>CAJOIB010000042.1 GCA_905234705.1 uncultured Selenomonadaceae bacterium
GTAGTTCAGGTAGTGGCGTGAAGTGGAAGGCTGCCCGTTATCGTAAACCGCATTGACGCCGTTATTTTTAATGATATTGGCGGCAAGGGCGATGTGGTCGGCGTGGGGGTGGCTCAGGATAAGTTTATCGATGTATCATTGCGATAAAATATTTGCAAAAAGAATAAGTTGCCGTTATTAACAGCAACTTCAATAAAAATTTTTAGAACGGATTAAATTTTTACCATCCAAAGTCCGTGGAGGTTACAATATTCGTAGGCAGCGATTGGAGTATCGTCTTCCGCGATAAAAAATGTAGCTTCGGGCTTATCGGCTGGCTTAAGGTAACGGTGTTGCCCGCCTTTTTTCGTTTGCAAATAAATCCATTGGATAAGGTGAGCGTCAGTCATTGGGTGCGCGATGCTACCAACTTTGACAGAAATTTTATTGCCGTCTACTTCGACCACGGGAACGTGTTTTTCTTGTGCGGCGTCGGTAGTATTTGCGGTTAAGACTTTCATTGGCTCGCCGTTGCAGAAAATTTCGGCGGCGTCTTTATTAATCAGCATTACTAAAGTTTTATCAGCGCCGATTAAGATTCTTCCGTTTGACATAAATATCACTCCAATAAGTTTTTTATTCGGCATTTCTTTCTTTTTGTAAAAAGCAAGAAACGCCTAGCAAAGAAAGAAAAACAGATGTAAATTGGTCGTGGAAATCCTTGACTTTGTATGTATTTTAATGGAAGATTTTTCCAATGGCAAGTATTTTTAAAGGATATTTTATGGCGGCGGTGAAATAGTTAATCCTTGACAATAAAGGCGGCGGTGTTGTAAAATGCTCAACGTGCAGATTTGCAGGGGCGGTACTTTGCCCTTCAAGTTCAATTTATCAGCTCAAAATTTTTGCGGCGATAATTTTTTAGATAGCGGTAAATTTATTGGCGATATTAAAATCTCCGGCGAAATCTACAATGACGGTTTGAAAGTCGTTGCCCGCGGCAAAATTATTTGCAGAAAAATTTTCAACTGCGACCGATGCTTAACCGAGGCGACAGAAAATCAGATTATCGACTTCGACGAAGAAATTAATCGCGCAGATATTATCGACGAAACTGTTGATATTACTGAACTTATTCGAGATACGCTCATTGTCAGCCAGCCGATTCAAAATCTGTGCAAGGCTGATTGTAAAGGGCTGTGTCCTGTCTGCGGAAAAAATTTGAATGACGGCGAGTGTAATTGTAACAGGTTTTGTGTTGACCCGAGACTTGCACCGTTATTGAATTTCAAATCAATCGAGGAGGTGTAAACTTTGGCAGCACCTAAAAGAAAGACAGACGCCGTGCGAATTGGAAGTTGGAAACTCCGAACTATGTAAAATGTCCGAGATGCCACGAACCAAAACTCCCGCACCATGTGTGCCTGGAATGCGGTTACTATGACGGCAGAGAAGTCATTGAAACGGCTTGAGGATAGCGGAAATTGTTGGGCAGGCATTTAAAAACCTGCTCATTTTTTTGTTATGGAGAATGTTAAATGAAAATTGCAGTTGACGCGATGGGCGGCGATAATGCTCCTGAGCAAATCGTCAAGGGCGCACTTGAAGCGGTTAAAAAATATTCCTGCGAAATCATTTTGGTTGGCGACGAATCTAAAATTCGCGAAGTCCTGCGCGAAGAAAACGATTGGGAAAAATTTCCGCTGACCATAAAACATACCACGGAAATTATCGAAATGGGAGAACATCCGGCTGACGCGGTTCGCAATAAAAAGAATTCGTCCGTCGTGGTCGCTACAAAAATGGTTAAGGATGGCGAATGTGACGCGGTACTTTCAGCCGGTTCAACGGGCGCGGCAGTTGCGGCGGCTCAATTAATTTTAAAGCGCATTCACGGCATTGGTCGCCCCGCCATTGCTACGCCAATTCCAACTCCCAAAGGCGTTACGCTACTTTTAGACAGCGGCGCGAATGTTGACAGCAAACCCGAACATCTTGTTCAAAGCGGAATTATGGGCGCGCTTTACGCCGAACACGTTTTAGGCAAAAAAAATCCTAAAGTTGGCTTGCTGAATATCGGCGAAGAGGAAACTAAGGGCAACGAACAGGCTAAGGAAACTTACCAGATTTTTAAAAATATGAAGACGATAAATTTTGCGGGCAATGCTGAAGGGCGCGATATTCCAACGGGCGATTTTGACGTTATTGTTTGCGACGGTTTTGTTGGCAATGTGGTTTTGAAATTCGGCGAAGGGCTTGCTAATACGATTTTCAAGCTGATTAAAGAATCGATTGACAACGGCGGCTTGGCGGCGAAATTGGGTGCGATGATGTTAATGCCGACGCTCAAAGATTTAGCTAAAAGGCTTGACGCATCGGAATATGGCGGCGCTCCGCTGTTGGGCGTGAATGGCTATTGTATAATTGCGCATGGCAGTTCGGATTCAAAATCTATTTGCAGTGCTATCGGCGTTGCCAATGGTTATATTCAGAGCAATGTTTTGGGGCATATTAAATCGGCGCTTGAGCAAGAAGAATTACTTCCCAAGGGCAAACGTGATTGAAATAAAAATTTGCGCAGGTTATAATACAGATAGTGAGGAGGAAGACTGAATGTTTGAAAATAACGTAATCTGTAAGCTACTAAACATTAAGTACCCGATATTTCAAGGCGGAATGGCGTGGATAGGCACGGCGGAGTTGGCGTCGGCGGTATCGAATGCTGGTGGTTTAGGGCTAATCGGCGCGGGACATATGCCGCCCGATGTTTTGCGAAAAGAAATTCAAAAGTGCAAAGGTTGGACGGATAAACCTTTCGGCGTGAATATTATGTTAATGTCGCCGTTTGTCAAGGAAGTAATGCAGGTCGTAATTGACGAGCGCGTCAAAGTTGTTACGACGGGCGCGGGCAATCCTGGTGAATATGTTCCTGCGCTGAAAGAAATTGGCGCAAAAGTTATTCCGGTTATAGCGAGTGTTGCGTTGGCTAAGCGCTTGGTAAAATCTGGCGCGGACGCGGTTATTGCTGAGGGCTGTGAATCTGGCGGGCATATCGGCGAAATTTCCACAATGCCGTTAATTCCTCAAGTTGTCGATGCGGTTGAAGTTCCGGTTATTGCGGCGGGCGGATTTGGTGACAGTCGCGGCTTGGCGGCGGCGTTTGCATTGGGCGCTCATGCTATTCAAATGGGCACGCGCTTTGTACTCAGCAAAGAATGTATTGCTCACCCGAATTATAAAAATATCGTACTCAAGGCGAAAGATCGCTCAACCGTTGTCACCGGCAGAACTTTGGGGCATCCTGCGCGAGTCATAGCGAATAAATTAACGCGCACTTACCTTGAAATGGAAGCGGCGGGCGCGTCGGCTGAAGAACTCGAAAAGCTGGGCGTAGGCAGTTTGCACAAAGCCACGCACGAAGGCGACGTTGAAAATGGCTCGGTTATGATTGGGCAAATTTCCGGTATGCTTGAAGATATTAAGACTGTCAAGGAGATTATTGACGATATTGTTAATGGTTTACCGGCGGCTGTGTCGAATCTTCAGAGCAATTATTTAGGGGATAGGGAATAGAGACCAGGGGCTAGTGTTCAGATTCTAACCACTAATCCCCAATCCCTAAAAAACAACCGAAGGGAGTTTTTTTCAATGGGCAAATTAGCAATGGTCTTTCCTGGGCAGGGCGCGCAGTTCATCGGCATGGGCAAAGATTTTTATGACAACTTCGACGCCGCTAAAAAACTTTTCGACGAAGCGGACGATACGCTTGGTTATTCGATTAAAAAAATGTGCTTTGAAGGCTCGGAAGACGATTTGAAATTAACGGCGAATACGCAACCGGCGATTTTGATTGTCAGCGTGATAGCGGCTGAACTTTTGAAGGCTGAAGGCGTTGAAGCTGAAGTTGCGGGCGGTCACAGTTTGGGCGAATATTCTGCGCTGGTGGCGGCTGGCGCATTGAAATTCAGCGACGCGGTAATGTTGGTTCATAAGCGCGGACAATTTATGCAGGAAGCCGTACCGGTTGGCGAAGGCGCTATGGCGGCGATTATTGGGCTGGACGATAAAGTTATTGTCGACGCTTGCAATGAAATTTCCAACGCGGTTCAAGCGGTGAATTTTAATTGTCCTGGGCAAACGGTTATAGCCGGAACTGTGGCGGGCGTTGAAGCGGCTGTTGAAAAATTGAAAGCCGCCGGTGCGAAAAAGGCTGTGATTTTGCCGGTTAGCGCGCCTTTCCATAGCACGCTTATGAAACCTGCCGCTGAAAAACTTTCCATTGAACTTGATAAAACTGAAATTCACGATGCGGCTTTTCCGATTGCGGCGAATTTTACCGGCGAATTGGAAAACGCGGCGGCTGACATTAAAAATAATCTCGTCGCGCAGGCGGATAATCCCGTCAAATGGATTGATTGCGTGCAGGCTATGAAAAATTTTGGCGCTGATACTTTCATTGAGTGCGGTCCTGGTAAAACTTTGTGCGGATTTAATCGCCGTATCGATAAGCAGCTGCAAAGTTTCAACGTCGAAGATTTGTCCAGCTTGCAAAAGACTATCGAGGCGGTTAAGCGTGTTTAAATTCGACCATAGCAATTTACACGTTATGGATTTAGAGCGCAGTATAAAATTTTACGAAGAGGCGCTTGACTTTACCGAAATTACCCGCCTTGAAACGCCAAGTTTTATTTTCGCTTATTTGGGCGATTCTTACCGCAGCGAACACGTTTTAGAATTGCAGTTAGTCAAAAATCGCAGAGCGCCCTACAGCCTCGGCGACAGCAATTTCCATTTGGCATTCACCGCCGCCAATTTCAAAAAAGCTTACGCCAAACATAAAAAAATGAATTGCATTGACAAAGAATATATTAATTTTGGAATTTATTGGATTAGAGACCCTGACGGCTATTTGATTGAGATTTTGTCTGAGAAGTGGGAAATGGGGCGTCAACCTTGAAAAAAATTTTAATAGTAGCGTTAATTTTAATCGCCACAATGGCAACGGCTTGGGCACGTGCACTTTTTGACACGCGCGAAGAAGCTATTCAAAAAGGTTATCGTCCGTGCGGGAATTGCAGACCGTAAGGTGAAAATATGAGTTCAAAAGCTATGGCGAATCTCAAGGAGTCGCTAATGAAATTGCCGGGCGTCGGTGCGAAAACTGCCGCTCGGCTTGCTTATCATATCGTCGAAATGAAGGCTGAAGACGTTGAAAATCTCGCCTATGCCATTAAAAATATCAAAGCCGAAACGCACTCCTGCTCGATATGTTTTAACACGATTGACAAAGACAGCGATATTTGCGACATTTGCGCCTCGGATAAACGCGACGGACAAACTATTTGCGTTGTCAAGGATTCCAAAGATTTGGACGCGATTGAACGCGCAGGATTTTACACGGGCAAATATCACGTGACTGGCGGCTTAATTTCACCGATGGCGGGCGTCACGCAGGAAGATATTAAACTCAAGGAATTGGTTCAGCGCGTTTACGAAAATGACATTCACGAAGTTATCCTTGCACTTGATCCGAATGTTGAAGGGACTGCAACGGCTCATTTTATCGCGAAACTTTTAAAACCTTTCGGCGTCAAAGTTACGAAACTCGCGCAGGGCATGGCGGTTGGCGCGGATTTTGCCGGTACTGACAGCGTAACCATTGCGCGGGCGATTGAAAACCGCGTGCCGATTTGAAGGGGGATTGTTATGGTTAATTTTGATATAGAAATGTTCGCCGGTCCGGTCATTGGGATAGTTGTCATTCTGGTTTTGATTCAGCTGGTGTCGTTGCCTTACTGGCTCTTGAAAAACAGTCTTATCGGCGCGGTTATGCTTTACATTTTTAATTTCATCGGCATTTTCACAATAAAAATCACGTTCATTCACTGCCTAATCGTGGGCGTGTGCGGCGTGCCTGGGCTTGTGATTCTGCTGATTTATTTAAATTTTTTCAAGTAGGACGTTATGATTCAGTTAGACAAAGTTACTAAATTTTATGGCGAGCGGCTGATTTTTTCTGACGTTAGTTTTAAGATTGTGGACGGCGAAAAAGTCGGTATCGTTGGCAAAAACGGCGCGGGCAAATCGACGCTGATTAAAATTATGATGGGCGCTGAAGAATTTGACGCGGGCAATATCAGCGGGCTTCGCGCAGAAGATATTGGTTACGCTGAGCAGATTCCGCAGTTCAAAAAATCTACGCTGCTTGCCGAAATGTTGAGCATTGGCGTTGAAGAATTTCAAGCTAAGAAAATTTTATTCGGCTTAGGTTTCAGCGAATTTGAATTGACGAAAAATCCGAATGAATTTAGCGGCGGCGAAACTGCGAAAGCTGGATGAGCCGCGGATTTTGATTTTGGACGAGCCGACCAATCACCTTGACATTTACGCGATTGATTTTCTCGAAGATTTTTTGAAGAATTATCGCTACACGGTTATAACGGTTACGCACGACCGGCATTTTCTGCAGAATTGCGTTGATAAGATTATCGATATGGAAAATGGCAAGGCGACGGTTTACGCGGCGAATTACGAAAAATTTATTCAGCTTAAGCAAGAGCGGCGCGAATACGAATTGAAGGCGTACGAAAAACAGCAGGAAGAAATTGCTAAGCTTGAAGAATTTGTCCGCCGAAATAAAGTCCGCGCTTCCACGGCTAAACGCGCGCGCAGTCGTCAGATTAAGCTGGACAGAATGGAGCGCCTGGAAAAGCCGCCGTCTAATGATTTTGTCAAAGTCAAACTGGCTGACGCCGCCGAATCCGCTAACCGCGTGCTGATTCTCGACAATATCAATTTCAAAAACATTATCAAGAATTTCAGCGCCGAAATTTTCAAGGGCGAAAAAGTTGGTTTAATCGGCAGGAACGGCATTGGCAAATCGACGCTGTTAAAAATTATCGTGGGCGAATTACGGGCTGGCAGCGGCAATATCAAAATCGGCAACCGCGTTAAAATCGGCTATCTTTCGCAGGGACACGAAGAACTCAATGAAAATGCGACGGCGATTGAGGAACTTGTTAATTGTTTTAATTTGACATTGGAGCGGGCTCGCGCAGAATTGGCTAAACTTGATTTATTCGCGCAGGTTGTAGAAAAGCCGATAGCCGATATGTCGGGCGGCGAAAAAACGCGCGTAGCATTAGCAAAACTGATTTTAACCGGCGCAAATTTTTTAATCTTGGACGAACCGACGAACCATTTGGATTTACCGGCGCGCGAGGCGATTGAAGCGGCACTGCGCGAATTTGACGGCACAATTTTAATCGTCACGCACGACAGATATTTATTGGACGCAGTAACCAGTCGCGTCCTCGAATTTGAAGATAAGCCGGAAATTCCTAAACAGGAAAAAATTTCTAAGCCGAAAACTGAAAAACCTTCACAGCCGCCCAAATCCAAATCGCAGGAAAAATCGGTACAACAGCTTGAAAAACTTGAAGCGCAAATCAAAATGGCGGAAATGGAATTGAAAATGATTGAGCGCGAAATAAACGCGGCAGTCGAACCGGCGAAATTGGCGGAATTGGCGGCGGCTCACGAATTGAAATTGCAGGAAATTGACGAATTGTACACGGCGTTCGTCGAAGAATAGGGGTGATTGATATGAAAATCTCGCGCAGAAATTTTATTAAAATGGCAGGCGTGACGGCGGCTGGTGCGGCGCTTTATAATTTTGGCGGATTTGGCAGTGCGGCGGCTGACGGCGAAAAATCCGCGGTTTATTTCACAAAACAAATTGACGCCGAGCATTTGATTCAGCTGTACAAAAAAATTAACGGCGAAATCAGCGGCAAAGTGGCGATTAAATTGCACACCGGCGAGCCGCATGGTCCAAATATTTTACCGCGTGATATGGTTCAGAAATTCCAGGCGCAAATTCCGAACAGCACGATTATTGAGGCGAACACGGCTTACGGCGGCGCGCGCTCAAGTACTGCCAGCCACAAACAGACGCTGAAAACCAACGGCTGGACTTTTTGCCCTGTCGATATTATTGACGAAGACGGCGACGCTGATTATCCGGTGAATGGCGGTTTCCATTTGAAAAAAGTTGCTGTGGGCGCGCATTTGAATAATTACGATTCGCTGATAGTTTTGACGCATTTTAAAGGTCACGCAATGGGCGGATTTGGCGGCAGTTTGAAAAATATTGCTATTGGCTGTGCGAGCGGCAAAGTTGGCAAGCGCGAAGTTCACGGCATTGTCGATTATGGGCGCTGGGTTACTGGCGGTGTGTTTATGGAATTGATGGCTGACAGCGGCAAGGCGATTTGCGATCATTTCGGCAAAAAAATTATTTTTATAAATGTAATGCGGCGAATGAGCGTGGATTGCGACTGCGCGGGAACTTCAGCTGCCGAGCCGACTATGAAAGACATTGGAATTGCGGCGTCGACAGATATTCTCGCAGTGGATCAAGCGTGCGTGGATATGGTTTACGCCGCGCCGGACGGCAAAGATTTGATTAATCGCATTGAGAGCCGCGAAGGTTTGCGCCAATTAACGGCTATGAAAGAACTTGGTATGGGCAACAATCATTACGATTTAATTAATATTTGAGGTGATTTTTTTGAAAAAATTTTTAGTAATGGCGGTAACGCTATTGATGATGGTTTTAATGGCAGGTTGCGGCAACAAAGTTGAAACTACTGCTGAAACTCCGCCTGAACCTGCGGTAGATGTGGGTGAACAGCCGCCCGCTGAACCTTCAAAAATTTTAGTGGCGTATTTTTCGCGTCCTGGCGATAATTATGAAGTTGGCGTAATTGCAAAGGGCAACACTGAGATTGTCGCCGAAATGATTAAGGACAAAACCGGCGCTGATATGTTTGAAATTGTGCCGGTGAATCCTTATCCGGAAGATTACCGCGCTTGTACCGAAGTTGCCAAACAGGAGCAAACTGAAAATCTGCGTCCGGCGATTATCAGCTTAGTTGAGAATATTGAGCAGTACGATACAATTTTCTTGGGCTATCCGATTTGGTGGAGCGATTTTCCGATGGCGGTTTATACATTTGTTGAGAATCAGCCTGGTTTGAGCGGCAAGACGATTATTCCGTTTTGCACTTCCGCTGGCGATTATATGACTGGCAAAGAGGCGAGTATTCCCGAAATTTCAAGGGGCGCGAATGTGCGTGAAGGCATTGGAATTAAAGGCAAGCGTTGTCAAGATGAGCCCGACCAAGTTCGTGAGCAAGTCAACGCCTGGCTTACCGGCTTAGGCTATTAATATGAGCGCCTATAAAATTATCGACGAAAATAATTGGGCGCGCGCCGCTCATTGCAAGATTTTCAGAAATTATGTTGAGCCTGCGTTTTGCGTGACGTTTGAAGTCGACGTTAAAAATTTTCTCGCGCAGATTAAAAATCGCGGCTTGTCCTTTACGCTGTCGATGATTTACGCTGTTTGTAAATGCGCCAATGAGATTGAAAATTTCAGATACAGATTTTTAAATGAGCAAATTGTTTTGTTTGAAAAAATCGATACCGCGTTTACGTGGCTTGATGAAAATTCGGAACTCTTCAAGGTCGTCAATGTTCCAATGTGCGATAATCTTGAAAATTATGTTGAAATGGCGAAACAGGCGATAAAAAATCAGCGCGAATATTTTACTGCGCCGCTGGGCAATGATGTTTTTCAATGTTCGCCGCTGCCTTTTCTGACGTACACGCACATATCGCACACCATTTCCGGCAACAAGGCTAATGCGACGCCGCTTTTTGATTGGGGCAAATATCGCGCAGTTGGCAATAAACTTTTGATGCCGCTTTCCGTGCAAGTTCATCATTCTTTTGTCGATGGTCTGCACATTGGCAGATTCGTTGATAAATTGCAGAATTATTTAGACAGCAAAGTAGTTTGAAAAATTTTTGTGGCGTCGGAAATAATCCGGCGTTTTTTTATTGCCAAGGTTGCCGATTTGATTTATTATTGACGCGGTGATTTTTATGATTTCGGATTGGGTGAAATTGGCGGACAAATTTGCTGAAGACGGCGACGCAGAATCTATGTTCGGCGCGGCAAATGAGATTTTTGAACTGGATAAAAATTCTGCGGAAGGCTACGCGATTTTGGCGGAAGCTAATTTGTATTTGGGCGATTTAGAGGCGGCTGAAAAATTCGCGCGTCTGGCTGATAATTTGCGCAGCAGATTAATTTTGGGCGGAATTGCGGCTGAAAATTTCAATCTGGCTGAGGAATTTAAAATTTTAAATGCAGTGATAAATGACGCGCGGGAAATTCACGCTGATAAAATTTTGTACAAAGCGCTAATTTTTATGACGAATGGCTTATATTTGGCGGGCGATGCGAAAACTGCCGCTGAATATCTGCGCGAAGCTAGCACTTTAACTGAAAATGTCGAACGCGCCGCTGAACTTTACTCTAAGCATTTGTTTTTCAAAAATTACAATGAGCCGGTTCAAAAATCCGTCGCGCAGGACTTCAATAAATTTTTCGCCAATATCCAGCCTTACACTTACAAAAAAAATTATTCTCACAAAAAAATTCGCATTGGCTACATTTCGCCGGATTTTCGCCAGCACGCCGTTGCCAATTTTATTCTGCCGCTAATCCGAAATTTCGACGCTGAAAAATTTTCTGTGACGTGCTATCAGACCGGCAAGAGCGATTTTGTCACGGCTAAATTGCAGTCCAAAAAAATTCATTGGCGTAACCTGCAAAATCTTGACGCCGCCACTTCTGCGCGAATAATTTTTGAAGATGCGATTGATATTCTTGTCGATTTGTCTGGGCACAGCCAAAATAGTTGCCTGCCGATTCTTGCCTACAAGCCCGCGCCCATTCAAATTGTCGCGCTTGGTTATACTTCGACCACCGGCTTAAATGCAGTTGATTATTTTCTGTCCGATAAAATTTCCGGCGGCGGCGAGTTCACTGAAAAAATTTTACAGTTGGACGGTTGCCATTTGTGCTACGCGCCGATTTTGAAAATGCCCGCCATTAATCACGTTGAAAATAATTGCGTAACTTTCGGCAGTTTCAATAATTTTGCTAAAGTTACTGACGCCGTGCTCGAACTTTGGCTGAAAATCCTTCGCGCAGTGCCAAATTCCAGGCTCATTCTCAAAAATAAAACTTGCAGCATTGAAAGCGGGCGTGAAATTATTCTTCGCCGCATGAAAGATTTTCCGCGCGACCGAATTGAATTGCGCCCCTACAGCAAAGATTATCTCGCGCAGTACAACGAAATTGATATTGCGCTGGATACTTTCCCTTACAATGGCGGCTTGACGACTTGCGAGGCGCTTTATATGGGCGTACCGGTAATTACTTTGCGCGGGAATTATCACGGCTCTAATTTTGGCGCGTCGATTTTGACTGCCGCCGGTTTACCCGAACTCATTGCTGAAAATCCGGACGATTACATAAAAAAAGCCGTCGAACTCAGTCAGCGGCATTCCGATTATCATAAAAATCTGCGCGAGCGGCTTAAAAATTCTGCGTTGATGGACGGTAGAAAATATCTGCGCGAACTTGAAAAAATTTATTGCGAGGTCTATAAACTAAAATGGAACGCCTGAATCGACGTTCCTTGTGCGATAAGTGCGCTATGTAAAAGTGGTGCGGATGAAGGGATTTGAACCCTTACTCCCAAAGGAACTGGATTCTAAGTCCAGCGCGTCTGCCAATTCCGCCACATCCGCTACTCATAAGTTTTATATTGTATATAAATAAAAGTCAATGTAAACGGAGTGATAATTTTGCGTTTTATTGGCGTAATTTTTTTTGCCGCCGCGATTTTTATTTTTATGACGCCCGCGCCGGAAGGTTTTCCGATTTTGGAATATCATACAATCACAAATCACCCCGACCCAAGCTCCGAAATTTACAACGTACCGCCCGCTGAATTTTCCGCCCAGCTTGATTATCTGCAAGAAAACGGTTATACTACGATAACTTTGAAGGATTACGCACGCGCGCGCCGCTTCGGTGAGCCTTTGCCCGATAAGCCGATTATTTTAACTTTCGACGACGGTTATGCCGATAATTATGACGAAATGCTCCCAATTCTTGAGGCGCACGGTATGAAGGCTGTAGTTTTCGTCATCACAAATGAGATTGGCAAGAGCGGCTATCTGTCAATGTGGCAGCTTAAAGATATGCAACGGCGCGGCGTCGAAATTGGCTCACATACCGCTGACCATTTGCCGCTAATTACTTTGAGCGACGAATTTTTGATTAATCAGATTCGCCTGTCGAAGATTTTTTTGGAATGGAGCGGGATTGAGCCGGTGGCGAGTATGTCTTATCCAAACGGCGTCTACAATTCACAGATTATTGAAATGCTCGCGAAGGAAAATTATTTAGCGGCGGTAACCGGCGAGGCGGGCTTGAATACGCTTGAAACAGATCCGTATAGATTGCGGCGCGTTCATATCCGTAAGCCGCATTTTGGCGTCTATGAATTTCGTTGGCGGCTTATGAAGGCTGAAATTTTCGCAAAGTTGAAAGGTTGACAGATATTGAATTGGGCAAAAAAATTATTCGTAACGGCGATAACGCTGGTAACTTCAATCACGGCGCTACCTGTATTCGCGAAACCGTTTGAATCCGAAATTATGCACAGGCTGCCCGTTGAAGTCGAAGATACCGGCGGGACGCTGATTTTTTCTGACAGCCCCGAATACGTCACGCGGGACGGCATTTTGTACACCGACACCGTTAAGGGCGACGCGCGGATTCTGTTTTATCATCTGAATAATACCGGCGTTCCGAAAAAAATTGCTGTGGTTGTCGAAAATATTTCCGGCGGCAATAACACGATTGAAATCACGCGCGGCGGTTTTTCTGCGCCCAGCGATAATTTTTTGTGGGTCGGCAAGGAAACTCAGCTGAAGTATATGAAAAATCGTTTCCACGACACAATTCGCTTTCTCAAAAACGGGCGCAAACTTTTTCAGCAAAAAATGGACAGGACGATTATTCAGCCAGGGCATTTGGTTTACGGCGTGTACGACTTCAAAACCAGCGCGCCGGTTAGAATTTTCGTGCTTATGTATCCTGTGAATGTCAATCCGCTCGAATTTATCAATGACGCCGAGATTTTGCCGAAAGACGAATATCAACTGCGCGGCACTTTTAAAAATATGAATCGCGTTATCAGTTTGAAAGGTGAGTACAATCCGGAGACTGACGGTATCGGCTACGTTTTGATTGGTGACGACGCGACCGATTTATTTAGGCGAGGCATTGACGCAACCGACGGCTCTGAAACTGTCAACGTTGGCAATTACGGTATCAATTACATTTTGAATTTTAATACGAAGGCTGATACGCGATTTTGCTTGAGCCCGCTCGGCGGCACTTACGCGGGCGCGATGAGTTTTTACTACAACAAAAAACGCGGTACGATTTTGACGCCGCGCAGTAAACTTTATTTTGGCGATAAAACGCCGTCCGAGCCCGAAGAAGTTGCACGTGAGCGCGAAAAGGGCACGGCTTTTTGGACGAATTTTTTAGAAATTAGCGAATTGGGAAAATACAACGGCGAAGTGCGCTTTGAATATTCGCCGCCTGGCGCTTCAAATTTGCCGGTTCATATTGTTTTGATGCCTACCGATTGAGAGGTGTTTTCTTTGAAAATTTTGGCGCGTCAACTGACGTTGGACTTATACAACTGCAACGAAAAGAAATTAACCGATTTAGACGCCGTTAAAGCGGCGCTACGGGGGGTTTTCGGCACTGAGCCAAGTATTATGTCTACCGCCCTCGACAATGAGCACTACGCCCTTGTAGGCGCGTTTAAAGAGGGACACGTTGCCATTCACATTTACTTTGCCTTTCGATACGTCTCGGTGGATATTTTTACTTGCCACGAGAGCGAAGAATCCGAGGAACTTTCCAAAGTTTTGAGCAAATATTTTCAGCCCGAAAAAACTAAGTCCACATTTCTGAAACGCGGCGATTTCGGCTTGGAAAAAGACATTATGCCAAAAATTATTACGCGCGTTGCGCCGCTCCGGAAAGTTCGCAATGTCAGCGCAAGAGTTGTTAAAACACTGATTCGGAGGGGCAATTAAATGACTTTCACCGATATAACCAACCAGTACCGCAGTATCGGCAAATCTAAAAAATGTACGTTTATTTTCTGCGCGGATCACGGCGTGGCAGATATGAACGTCAGCGCGTACCCGCAATCCACGACTGCCGGTATGGTTAAAAATTACCTTGTCGAACGCGGCGCGGCGGCTAACGCTTTTGCCAAATTCGCCAATTCTGAATTGGTCGTTGTCGATGTCGGCGTCAAGGCTGATGTTTCAAATGTTCCTGGGCTTGTCAATCGGAAAATCGCTAATGGCACTCAGAATATCGCTGAAGGTCCGGCTATGACTAAGGCGCAGGCGAAACAGTCAATTAAAATCGGCAAGGATATGGTTAAAAAAGCCGTCAAGGCGGGCTATAATTGTTTTTTGATTGGCGAAATGGGAATTGCGAATACAACGGCTGCTTCGGCGATAACCGCGGCGATTTTGGAACTCAATCCCAAAAAAGTTACCGGTCGCGGCTCGAATATTTCTGACGAGCGCTTGAAAAATAAATTAAAAATCGTGCGAAAGGCGCTGAAAGTCAACAATCCAAATCCGGACGATGCCATTGACGTTTTGGCGAAAGTTGGCGGCTTTGAATTTGGCGCGATGGCTGGCGTGATTTTGGAGGCGGCGCGGCATAATTGCGTTGTGATTTTGGACGGCTTTAACACGGCGGCGGCGGCACTCTTAGCTGATTTGATTGATCCAGAAATTTGTTACAGCGTCATTGCCTCGCACGTTGGGCGCGAAATTGGGCATTTGGAAATTTTGAAATATCTTGAACTTGAGGCGATGTTCACGCTGGATTTGGCGCTGGGCGAAGCTATCGGTTCGTCAATCGCGGTTAGAATTTTGGACAGGCTTGTTTACGTTTTTGTTTGCGGTTCTGACGACGATTTTCACGGCAACCTCGACGAATTTAAGGAAACCGACAATGAAGAGGCGATTGTTTCAAATCTGCTTGACAAAATCGGCTTGAGCGAAATGACGCACATTGAGACGCTTGACGAACTCGAAAATTATCTTGAGAAAAATTTTGAGGGCGACATTCAGATTGAAGAAGTTGATTTAGATTTTCAACTGAGCGACGACCGCCGCCTTGAGACTTTCAACGCGCCTTTCAGCGTGCAGGATTTTAATATTCCGCGCTCGTATCCTATGAATGTTCGCGAAATGGGCACTGAAAATGACGAAGGCGTTGCTGCGTCCGATCGCACTTTTAATTTTTATCTTGAGACGATGCCGCATTTGAATTTGAAGGCTATGGAGCGTTGCCGCGAATACATTGACAATCTTACTAAGCCGCAGAAAAGCCTGGGCTTGCTCGAAGATATTGCCGCGCAATTTTCCGGCATTACGAATAATGAGCGCCCGCTGAATAATCTTCGCCACGCCGCGCTCGCCTTCACAAATTCTGAAAATGTTCCTAACGGCGCTGTGAATAGTCGCAACACTTACAGCAAGAAACATCCGCGGCAGAATGCGCCTATGGATTTTAGTATGACGGTGCGGACTTTCGCTATGAAGATTTTTATGGGCGTGGTTGATTCTAAGCAAAATCCGAATGTGGCGTTTAATTTTGGGCGGACGATGGCGGAAGAAATTTCATTTGGCGTACCGATTTTGGCGCTGACACTTTTAAGCGATTGGCGGCTTGATAAAATTGATGAGAGATTCGCGCGGGCGCTGCTTGACAAGGACGGCGAATTTAAAGTTGAGCCGGAAGAATTTTTAATTCACGTACCGAAAAATTTTCGCTGTTTGACGAGTGCGATGATTGGCGCGATAGTTGCGGCGGCGCACAATTCGACTTTCATTGTGATAGACAGCGGCGCGGTTGAGATTATCGCGCGGTATGTTGAAAAAATTTGCCCGCAGATTCGCCCGTTTATTTTGCACGCGACCGATTTGATTAATTATGATTTTAAGCCGGACGCGCCGCGGATTGGCTTTGACGGCGAGGCGGCTTGTATTGGCGTTGAGATTGTCGAGGCGGCGCTTTGTGCGCTTAACGAAATGAAAACTTTTGGCGATACAAGCGTTGACGTGGCGATTGACGGCGAAGGCGCGGGAGTTCAAACGAAATGAAAGCTATTACTAATGGAAAATTTATTTTGCCGGATTCTGCCGGTAATTTTTTTGTCGCTGAAGAAAAATATTTGACATTTGGCGATAAGATTTTAGCGATTGGCGACACGACGGCGGCGAAAGAAATTATTGACGCGGCAGGAAATTTTGTTGCGCCTGGCTTTATCAACATTCACATTCACGGTTGTGCGGGCTTCGACGCAATGGACGATTCGCCCGACGCTTTGAAAAAAATTTGTGAATTTCTGCCGAGTACTGGCGTTACTAGTTTTCTGCCGACGACTATGACGATGCCGCTTGAAGATATTCACCGCGCGCTGAAAGATATTCGCGAAACGAAATGCGGCGGCGCTAAGATTCTCGGCGCGAATGTCGAAGGTCCATTTATCAGCGAAAAGTACAACGGCGCGCAGGATAAAAAAAATATTCGTCGCGCAGATTTGACTCTGTTTGACGAATTTATTGACGTGATTAAAATTATTACCGTTGCGCCCGAAGAAATTGATTTTGAATTTATTGACGCTTGCGTTGCGAAAAATATAATTGTGTCGATAGGTCACAGCGCGGCGGATTATGAGACTGCGAAATTGGCGATAGAGCGCGGCGCAAATCATATTACTCATTTATTTAACGCGCAAACCGGCTTACATCACCGCAAGCCTGGGATTGTTGGGGCGGCGCTTGACACCTGCGCGACGGTTGAGTTAATCGCGGATAATGTTCATGTTCATCCGGCGGTTCAGCGAATTGTCTGGATGGTTAAGCCGCGCGGCGAGATTATTTTGATAACGGATTCATTGCGGGCTTGTGGCTTAGGCGATTGCGAAAGTGAATTGGGTGGGCAAAAAGTTTTTGTGCGAAATGGCGTGGCGAAATTGGCTGACGGCACTATTGCGGCGAGCGTTGCGCCTATGAATGCCGTGGTTAAAAATTTCCAAAAAAATACGTCCGCGGAAATTGCCGCCGTGGTCGAACTTGTCACGAAAAATCCTGCGCGAGAGCTCAAGGTTTATGATAAAATCGGCTCATTGGAAATCGGCAAATCTGCAGACATTGTTATTTTTGACAAAGATTTTAATATTCAGCGCGCCATTATCAACGGAAAAATTTCAGTTTAAAATTGACTTGATGGAATTTCAAAATAAAAAATCCCGATTATCAGTCGGGAATTTTTTTTATAAATCAGTGCAGTCTTCAAAATTAGGATAACAGCGCTGTTTTTAAAACTTCGTCCATATGTTCGACGGGAACAAATTCAAGCTTTTCGCGCACGGTTTCGGGCAAATCTTCGATATCGCGCGCATTTTCTTTTGGCAAAATAATTGTGTGCATACCTTCACGATACGCCGCTAAAACTTTTTCCTTCAAGCCGCCGATTGGCAAAACATTTCCGCGCAAAGTAATTTCGCCCGTCATAGCCACGTCCGAACGAACTTTCCGCTTAGTCAGCGCGCTAATCATAGCCGTTGCCATCGTGATACCGGCGCTCGGACCATCCTTGGGAACTGCGCCTTCGGGCACGTGCACGTGAATATCATTTTTTTCGTAAAAATCTTCATCGAGTTGCATTAAATCACTGCGGCTGCGAATGTACGTCAAGCCAGCTTGAGCGCTCTCCTGCATGACGTCGCCCAAATGCCCTGTAAGCAAAAGTTTGCCCTTGCCTTTCAAAACGATAGCTTCAGTGGGTAAAATATCGCCGCCAACTTCAGTCCACGCCATACCGGTTGAAACGCCGATTTGAGGCTGCTTTTCCGCCTTGGTTTGCAAATATTTCGGTCGCCCAAGAAAATCGCGCAGATTTTTTGTCGTTACGTAAACAGTGCCTTCTTCGCCCTCAACGATTTTCCGAGCCGCCTTTCGACAAGCACGCCCAATAACCCGCTCCAACTCACGAACGCCAGCCTCGCGCGTATATTCCGCTATAATCGTTTGCAACACGCCTTTAGCAAAAACTACGTCGCCCGACTTCAAGCCGTTAGCTTCCTTCTGCTTTTTGGTGAGATACCGCCGCGCTATTTCAAGCTTTTCTTGCTCAGTGTAACTCGACAGCGTTATTATTTCCATTCTGTCGCGCAGTGGCTTAGGTATTGTGCTTAAATCATTCGCCGTCACAATCCATAAAATTTTTGACAAATCAAACGCCGTATCAAGATAATGGTCGGTGAAAGAATTATTCTGCTCTGGGTCAAGAACTTCAAGCAACGCCGAAGAAGGATCTCCGCTGTAACCGTCGCGCCCAAGTTTATCAACTTCATCAAGCAGAAATACCGGATTGTTTGAGCCAGCTTTTTTCAAACCTTGAATAATCCGCCCAGGCAACGCGCCAACATAAGTCCGCCTGTGCCCGCGAATTTCAGCCTCATCGCGAATGCCGCCCAAACTCGCACGAATAAATTTCCGCCCCATTGACTTAGCAACAGACGACGCCAATGAAGTTTTGCCAACGCCAGGCGGACCTACCAGACACAATATCGGCGCGGGCTTATCCTTAGTCAAAACTTTAACCGCCAGAAAATCTAAAATGCGCTCCTTGACTTTTTCGAGCCCGTAATGATCTGCGTCCAAAACATTCTTCGCATTGGCAATGTCAGTCGAATCTTCGGTTGAAATGCGCCACGGCAAATCAAACAGCCAATCAAGATACGTGCGAATAACGCTTGACTCCTGCGCCATTGACGGCAGGCGCTCCATTCGCGTCAATTCTTTTTCAATGATAGTCTTAACTTCGTCCGGATAATCGCCGTCAGCTAAACGCTTGCGATATTCCGACGCATTTTCAGCAACATCTTCATCTTCGCCGAGTTCCTTGTGAATCGCCCGCAGTTGCTCGCGCAGGTAACTATCTTTTTGCAATTTCTCAATTTGCCCGCGCACCCGCTGATTTATCTGGGCTTCCATTTGCAAAACTTCAAGTTCCCGCGCCAATATCGTATACAATTTTTCAAGCCGCTGTTCCACATCGAGCGCTTCAAGCAATTCTTGTTTCTGGTCGAGTTTTAAATTCAAATGGCTGGTTATCAAATCCGCCAGCCGCCCAATATCTTCAAGAATCGTCACCGCTACAAAAGTTTCTGAAGGTATGCGCTTGCTGAGTTTAACCCACTCTTCAAATTCGTGAACCACGCCACGAACAAGCGCCTCAAGTTGCAGTGAATCTTTCCAAACATCCTCGTGAACTTCAACGTCAACTTCAGTGTAGCCTTCAAATTCGCGATAGCCCGTCATAACGCCGCGGTGTACGCCTTCAACCAAAACGCGCACATTCCCGTCCGGAATCTTGATAATCTGCCGCACGTCAGCCACTGTTCCAACGTCGTACAAATCTTCGCGTTTCGGCGAATCAAAGTCTATGTCTTTCTGCGCGACCAAAAAAATTCTGCGGTCAGCCACCATCGCCGCCTCAAGCGCATTTATCGAATTTGGGCGTCCTACGTCCAGGTGCATTATCATATTCGGAAAAACCGTTACGCCTCTAAGCGGCACTAGCGGCAACGTCACATTTTCTATTACGTTCGTCAATTTTTGTCACCTCTCATTCAAAAAGAAGTGGAATTTAATTTTTGCTAAGCATTTTTTTAACATCGCTCCGTAAAATCGGGCTTTTATTGTGAACAACATCGTTTCTGGTTACCGTTACAACGGTGTTGCCTTCAATAGACGGCGTGTTGAACATGCTATCGCGCATAACCCGCTCCAGAATCGAACGCAAACCGCGCGCGCCGGTGTTCCGCTGAATCGCCTCATTTGCAATAGCCTGCAATGCGTCTTCTTCAAATTCCAGGCGCGTGTCGTCCATATCCATAAGTTTTTTATACTGTTTAATCAACGCATTTTTCGGTTCAGTCAAAATCCTAACAAGTGTATTCTCATCGAGAGCGTCAAGCGTCGCGATTATTGGCAAACGTCCAACAAATTCCGGAATCAGCCCAAATTTCAATAAATCATCGGGCATAACTTCCTTCAAAATTTTGCCAACGTCTTTATCGTTTTTTGAAGCAATATTCGCGCCGAATCCTAATTTACTGCCCTTAGTGCGCTCCTCAATAACTTTTTCAAGCCCGTTAAAAGCGCCGCCGCAAATGAACAGAACATTTTTCGTATCGATTGAAATCATTTCCTGCATTTGCTGATGAACGCTGCTCGGTATCGGCACATTAACGCTTGTGCCTTCCAAAATCTTCAGCAACGCCTGTTGAACGCCTTCACCCGAAATATCGCGCGTCGTACCGGCTTTGCGGGCGATTTTATCAATTTCATCAATGTAAACAATTCCGCGCTCCGCTTTGCCAACGTCGCCATTCGCCGAATTTATCAGCGCCAATAAAATATCTTCAACATTTTCGCCAACATAACCGGCTTCAGTCAAAGCATTCGCATCGACTATCGCCAGCGGCACATTCAAAATCTTAGCTAAAATCTGCGCGAATAAAGTTTTGCCGCTGCCCGTCGGTCCAATCATCAAAATATTCGACTTCTGCAATTCAACATCGTCCTCAGCTTTTCGCTTCTGCCCAATGCGCTTGTAGTGATTGTAAACCGCCACCGACAAAGTTTTTTTCGCGTCGTCCTGCCCAATAATGTATTGGTCGAGAATCGTATAAATTTTTTTCGGCTTAGGCAGGTTGGTATTGGTAGTAGTTTCCTCCTTGACTTCGTTTTCCAAAATTTCATTGCAAAGTCGAACGCACCCGTCGCAAATGTACACGCCTGGACCTTGAATCAGCCGGTTAACCTGCCTGTCCAATTTCCCGCAAAATGAACATTTATAAACTTTGCTACTTGTTTCATATTTAGGCAATTTTTTACCCCCCCCCTGCCGGATTTTGCTTTTCGAGTAAATTTATTAACCAACATAAAAATTTAATCCAGCTGTCATTGTGCATCTTGTTCGGATTCCGTTTTCGTTGGAATTGGGCGAACAATAACATCATCAATTAAGCCGTAAGCCTTAGCGTCCTCTGCCGTCATAAAATTATCGCGCTCGGTATCAGCCATAATTTTTTCGCGCGGCTGACCGGTATGTTTGCATAGAATATCATTGCCGACTTCGCGTAGGCGTAAAATCTCACGCGCTTGAATTTGAATGTCAGTCGACTGTCCGCTTGCGCCGCCCAATGGCTGGTGAATCATAATTCTAGCCAAAGGCAAGGCAAATCGTTTACCTTTCGCGCCCGCCGTTAAAAGCAGCGAGCCCATTGACGCCGCTTGACCAATACAAATCGTTGAAACGTCCGGCTTGATATACTGCATTGTGTCATAAATCGCCAAGCCCGCCGTAACCACGCCGCCAGGGCTGTTTATGTACAGGTGAATATCTTTGTCGGGATCTTCCGATTCAAGGAAAAGCAACTGCGCTACAACCGAATTTGCAACGTCGTCATTTATCGGTCCGCCCAAAAAAACAATTCTGTCTTTCAGAAGTCGCGAATATATATCGTAAGCGCGCTCACCAAATCCGGTCTTTTCGATAACCATCGGCACGTAATATGCCATAAAAAATCACCTCTAAAATATAAGAATATGCGATTGAGAAATAGGCAACGCCCAAATCTCAACCGCCTTTCAAAAAAATTTTTTATTCAGTTAGAATTTATTTGCTGTTTTTAGTTTTATCGGATTTTTTTTCGTCAACTTTAGCCGGTTCTGTTTCAATTTTTTCAGCGTCTGCGCCTTTCGCCATATTTTCAACGATGAACTGCATAACTTTGCGCCTGCGAACATTCGCCACGACATTTGAGATTTGCCGATTTTCATTTAGAACCTTGACGATTTGCTTAGGCGTAGTGCGATACAGGCTGGCAAGGTAGGCAATTTCGTAATTGACTTCTTGATTATCAGCCTTAATATCTTCAATGCGGGCGACTTCGTCAAGCAGAATTTCAGTAAGCACGTCGCGCTTAGCGGCTTCGCGGTAAGTTTCGCGCATTGCGTCCATATCCATTCCGGAAACCGACATATACTGTTCGAGTTTCATACCCTGGCTTTGAAGTCTAACGTCGAGTTCGTCAATGAGCTGGTCAATGCGCTCTTCAATCATAACCGGCGGCACATCGACAGTCATATTTTCGACAGCTTTTTGAACGACGTCTTCCTGCTGTTTCTCGATGGCGCGGCGTTTGGCGTTAGCTTCCATATTTTTGCGAATGTCAGCTTTGAAATCGTCGAGAGTCTCAAATTTGCTGACTTTCTTAACAAATTCTGCGTCGAGTTCGGGCAGTTCCTTATGTTTAATGCTGTCAATTTTGCAATGAAAAACTGCGGGCTTATCGGCAAGTTCCTTGACGTGATAATCTTCGGGGAAAGTAACTTTAACGTCTTTTTCGTCGCCGATTTTCAAACCAATCAGTTGCTCTTCAAAATCGCCGATAAATCTGTGAGAGCCAATTTCCAGCGGATAATCCTTGCCTTCGCCGCCTTCAAATTTTTCGCCGTCAACAGTACCGACAAAATCCAGCGTGATAAAATCGCCGTCCGCAACTTTTGCCCCTTCCGGCGCGTCAACCATATTTGCGTGGTGATTTCTCAACGCTTCAATTTGTTCGTCAATATTTTCGTCGGTTACCGGCTCAACAACCTGTTCGACTTCGAGCCCCTTGTAATCGCCCAGTTTAACTTCAGGATAAGGCGTGAAAGTCAGCGTGAATTTAAATTCTTTGCCGTCTTCAATGCTGATAACTTTGGGCTTCATTTCCGTTACGGGGACGATTTTCATTTCGTTGATAACGTCATTTGCGGCTTGGCGGATAAGAATATCCTGCGCCTCTTCGAGCACAACGCCTTTGCCTAAATGTTGTTCGAGAATCAAAATCGGCGGAACTTTGCCTTTGCGGAAACCAGGAATGCTCGCGTGCTCGGCAAGTTGTTTGCAGGCGCGCTGCTTAGCTTTCTCAAGCTCGGCGGCATCGTATTCTACAGTTACTTCATTTTCGTAATCGCCTATTTTCCTTGTGCTAGTTTTCATTGTCAAAATATGACCTCCTGTATATCCATTGTGCAATACAACACGAATTTTAACACGACGGGCAAAAAAAAACAAGACTTAATAGCGATAAGTAGGGCTTTGAATTTATCGCTGCCTTTTCCCCCGCTCCGCACCGTACGTGCGCCTTTCAGCGCATACGGCGCTCCATCTTTCACTTCTACTTTCAATCTAATCAGTTTACCTTAAAATTTCATTTCCAGCTTTTTGTCTGATTTTGTTGCTAAGATTAAGTTATCGTAGTCGTCCTTGCCGCCTAATATCCGTGATGTAATGTGGTTATATCTTCAGCGGCTGTGAACTCTTCGCCAGTTACTGCACATTTGCCCTTCTGAGTGTTGTATAGCGAAATGCGGTTGTCTGCGTATTCTATGCTCCGTCCGTATAGTGGTTGCTGTAATAATTTAATGCTGATTGTGTCATAGTCCCTTTCATATGTTCTGCTTGTTTTATTCCTTGGATTTTTATGTTGTACATAACTAATTGGGTACATTAGTTCGTTTGCTATGTATTGTAGCATTTTAGATTTGCCATACCGCGCCATTTCAATTTTGGTGAGATTGCGTCCCGTTCGCTTGACGTCTAGTTTGTGCGTGATAATACTGTGAACTGCTTGACTGATTTTATTGCAGTCTAAATTAATAAGCGTCGCTATTTGGTAGTAATTTTGTACGCCTCTAACCATTGCGTTGTATAAGTGGATTTCTCCCATTAGCTTGTATTTTGGTCTAGGGCGTGCCATATGTTTTATCTGCCTTTTTAGTTTCTGCGTTATTATTTTGACTTTTTTGTCTGTGATATGAGATTTAACAACTTGTTTGTTGCCTTTCGGGTGGACTTTGATTTTGAAACCGAGAAATTCTGAGTATTTGCGCTTGACATTAACCACCCGTGTTTTGTCTGGTGATACTTCTAATTTCAGTCGCTCCGTTAGCCATTGCGTTATTGCAATTTTGGTTTTCTCAGCGGCTGTCTTTGTTCTACAGAATATCCTGAAGTCATCAGCGTATCTAACAGTGTACATCTCCTTCAATTTGGTCTTGCGCATTGCTTCATAACCGTGTCCCTTATTCTTTGTGCCCGTCGGATTGATTTTCCCTTTGTATTTGTCGATTATGGGGTTTTGTTCCCAATTATTTTCAACCCAATGGTCAAGTTCGTTTAGTACGATATTTGCTACTTGTGGAGTGCCTTTGTTTGGATATATGAGTTTGCCATTTTCTTTAATTGGCGTCTTGAGTATGCGCCGGATTTTATTTAGTAAGTGTCGGTCTCTTATTCCTAGCGTCCACATTTGGCGTATTAATTTTGAGTGATTAACATTGTCGAAGAATTTTCTGATGTCAAATTCTATTACAAAGTGTAAGTGTCCGCGTTGCATTCTCAGTTCCGCATCCGCTATTGCATTTTCAACTGATTTACCTGACCTGAAACCGTAACTGTGCTTACTAAAACGTGCTTCACATTACGCCTAATAGGTTTCGGGCGGTAACCGTGCTTACTTCCTGATACTATGAATTTAACTTTCTCGACAACTTCATCTGCGTTAAGTTTCTTAATGTCATTAATGGTAAGTTTGTCCGTTCCGTTATTCTTAATGTTCCGGTATGCAAGCAGAATATTTTCGCGGCTAAAAACAATTTCCATTAGGTTTGTAAAAACGCCGCCGCATTTTGCTTGCTCGTAAAGTTCGCTGTAAATGTTATTTTCTGGCAAGTGGCAACACCTCCTTAGGTGCTCCTTTTTGTCGTGCTCGAATCCCCTTTCAACTGTTGATTGATTGTTAAAGTAAAAGACTTGAGCCCATTCCTCCAGCGCCATCCTATCTGTACATTTAGCCTTAGGTCTTTGCTATGAGCCTGCAAGCTTGCCAATGCCCGTAACACTACTGGGTTTTTCATAATCAGGATTTTTACTAGCCCTACTTGCAACTGTTATCAGCTAAATACATTTCTGTATTTTCGCCATTTAGACCCGTACACTCACAAATTCGTCAGTTCCGTGTGAAACATTCTAACCATAGCTAATTTATAGACTAGGATACACAACTCACCGCTGAGCCGCTAATGTTACGGTATCTGTCCGCCGCCTTTAACGGGCTTCTAACATTACTGCTAGCCATGGGCGCTTCGGGGCGTTACTCCTTCATTTCACCCTTCGGATAATCAGTTCGCTTTACGCGCAGTATCTTTTCAATACTGAACATGTCGCACTAAAGCAATTACTCAGCTTTCAAATCAGCCTTGACCATTTCGACGAAAATTTTTCCATTGGCGCGCATACCGGATTCATCGACAATTTTTTTCATAGCTTGAGTAGTTGCGTCCAAGTTAAAGCAAATATTACCAATCGCGGGCGCGGTAACTATTGACATTTTCGCGGTATAAACATTGCTGTTGTACACGGTTTTGCTGAGTTCTTCCTGCGCGGCTGTAAACATATTTTGAATTTTTTCAAGGTCAATGTCCTTAGTGCCGAGATATTTTAAAATACCGGAAGGAAAATAATTACCGGCGATTTTGTTGCAGGCGGATTTAGCGACCATTGCCTTCAAAACGGCTGGAACATTTTTCATAGCGATACCTCATTCAAATTTATGTACAAAAAAATTATCCGCCGCTTCGGTCGTGAAGGTCAAATTTTTAATATCGTCCAATTTGCCGCCGCTGACAATCAGATTTACAACTTTGCACCAATCGCGCAGAATATTTTCGTCGAAGTCGAAGCAGTACGCCAAATCGACAATTCCGGAAAGTTCGGCGCTGTAAATGTCGTCATTAATCGCCGCGCTAAAAAGTAGCCAAAAAATTAATCTATAATAGACGTGGTAATTCTTTTCAGTGCCGCCCTTGTATTTCATATCCAAGTAAGTTTGAACCAAATCCTGGTCGCTCAAAACTTCCAGCATACTCGATTTATTTGGGTTGAAAATATTTTCCATAGCGGCGATAAGTGGGTCGGAATTGTAGCGCTTGAAAATCGGCACGGAATAAGATTTGAATTTGGAGCGCATATTTCCAAAAACAAATACGCCATTAGCTCGTCCCGCTAAATAACGGTCTGTATTCTGGACTATCGTTCGGAATTTTAGCAACTTCATATACTCCGCATCGGAACTTAGGGCATCATAATTCACAAGCACCACCGCCTATTAATTTTTTTATGGCTTATTTTAGCAATTTGGTTTCATTTATTCAAGTAATTGTATCAACTTTCTTTTAGCGTAAAAGAAAGTTGCAAAGAAAAGCGCGGCGCGGATAGTCACATCACGTGACTAGCGCGCCGCAGGGGCGCTCATCCTTGAGCGCCTTTTTTGGTTGATTTTAATTATTTTAGCGATTTCTGCTAATCACAAAATCGGCTACCTGTTTCAATGTCAAATTTATTGTAGCGTCAATCGCCGCGGGTAAATTATTTTTGGCGGCGGCTATGTGATTCTCCGCGCAAGTCCGGCAATATTCAACTGCATCTGTCTCACGAATTATTTCAATCGCAAGCGCTACATCCGCACAAGAAATTTTCTCCTGCGCGATTATTTTTGTCAAAGCGTCAGCGCGCGGACTAACTTCCAACGCCCGAATTATCGGCAAAGTTATTACGCCGCTCTTCAAATCGCCGCCTACAGCTTTGCCCGTCAATTTTTCCTCACCAAAAAAATCTAGTAAATCATCAATAATTTGAAACGCCAAGCCCAAATTGCCACCATAATCAGCAAGATTTTCAATTTCCGTCCGCTCAAGTTTCGCTATTATCCCGCCCAATCGACAGCACGTTGACAAAAAAAACGCCGTCTTCAAATTTATTCGCGTGTAATATTCTTCCAGCGTTGGCACTACAAAAAATGAGCGGTCTTGAATAATTTCTCCAAGGCACAAATTTTTTACCAGTTTCGACAAAACCGCGCTAACTTCAGAGCCGTAATCATTTTCCGCTACCAGCTGAAACGCCTTCGCAAAAAGATAATCGCCCACTAAAACCGCTATTTGTGAGCCGTGCATTGAGTTAATCGTTTCTACGCCGCGCCGCTTTTTCGCGTTGTCCAAAATGTCGTCGTGTACCAGGCTTGCCGTGTGAATTAGTTCCAGCGCCGCCGCTAATGGGATTTCTTTCGTCGGTGAAAAATTTTTATTCGCGCAGGAGCAAGTTAAAAATAATAGCGGGCGCAGTCTTTTTCCGCCGCCGATTAATGGCGTGCAAATTTCTTGTATGAATTTATCTTCGACGACCGCCTGTCCTATGCAATTTTCTAATTCCTGCAAATTTATTTTTGTCTCCAACGCAGATATGAAATTCAAAAATCTCACCTATTTCAAAAATTTTTTCAGTAAACGAACTTCAAACTGGCAAATCGCAATTCGCTCAACTCAACCAATTTATAAAAATTCGACCAGCTGTAAAGTTCATTGTACTTTTCGCGGCAATGCAAAACTCGCTTGACATAATTTCTGGTTTCAGTGTAGGGAATGGCGTCAACATCAGAAAAATTTTTCTGCCAACCGTTTTTTTCAATCCAATGGCGAACGTTGCCGCGCCCCGCATTATACGCCGCCAGCGCCAATATGTCATTCCCAAAAAATTCGTCTTCCAGCTCCGCCAAATACCAAATCCCGTACTTAATATTCGTGTCGCTGTCGCTCAATTTATTCAGATTCGGCGGTTCTTCGTCAAGGCAGGACGCTATCCACGCCGCTGTTTCCGGCATTATTTGCATCAAACCTACCGCGCCGCTTTTCGACCGCGCATTTTCCGCAAAGTTGCTCTCGACCTTCATTACCGATATTGCTAAAAATCTGTCGACTTGATAACGCGCCGATAAATCTTCAACGGTTTCGCGGTAAGGGAACGGATACAAAATTTTTTTCTGCGTCGAAGGCAGGTTTATTAAAAAATAGCCGATTAGGCAGACGGCGAAAGTTATTACGAAAAATTTTTTCAAACCGAACCCCACCTTAATTGAAACTGAAACGACCATTCAACGCTCTTGTGACTTGTTTATAAATATTGGAGCGATTTTTTCTGTTATTGTTAATGACGATGTCGGCGCGGGCGCAAATTTCTTCGACGGGCATTTGAGCATTGACGCGGGCGACGGCTTGCTGATTTGTCAAATTGTCGCGTTGACGCAGCCGCCAAATTTGCAGAGCGCGCGGAATTTGAACCGCCCAAATTTCATCAAATAAAAATTCCCAGCCAGCCTCAAATAAAAGCGGCACTTCGACAACCGCCAATTTTTTTCCGCGATTCGCGCAGTCCACAAGAAAATCTCTGGTGTAATTCAGCAAAATCGGATGCGACACAGAATTTATCCATTGCCTTTCGTCCGCGTGATTGAAAATAATTTCGCCGATAATTCGCTTGTTGAGTTGTCCGTCCGCGCCGATTACGTATTTGCCGAAATGCTGAACGTAAATATCGAAAAGCGTACCTTCGGGCATTAAAAGTTTGTGCGTTATTTCGTCAATGTCCATAATCCACGCTCCGAATTTCCTAAGCACGAATGAAACCGCAGATTTCCCGCACGCAATGCCGCCGGTCAGTCCGATTATTAGCAAAAAAATTTCCCCCTAAGTTAACTTAAAGCCGCCGCCAGATTTCTCAATGAGCCGCTCTTTCAGCAAATGCCCAATTGCACGCTTAAACGCCGCTTTTGTGATTTTAAAAACCGCGTAAATTTTTTCCGGCTCACTTTTATCGCCCAAATCAATCTTACCGTCATTTTCGCGAATAAATTTCAAAATCTTTTCGGCGTCGCCATTAATCGCCAATTCCTTAGATTCTTTGAGAGAGCCGTTGAGCCTGCCGTCTTCGCGGATAAAAGTCACGCGCACGTCAACCACTTCGCCGCATTTCAGCACCCGCGGAATTTCCTTCTGCGCGATAAACGCAATGTACCGCTCATTCGTGAAAACAAACGCGCCATCTTCCGTAATATTGAAAATAGTTCCGGTAACTTTATCGCCAATTTTAACATTTTCCGCAGGTTTGGACGCGCGCCGAATTTCATCAGAAACTTTCATTGAAGTTGCGAATCTGCCGGATTTGTCAATGTACAATTTTGCCCAAACCACGTCGCCAATTTTCGGCTTACCAATCATTTCGGCGAATGGCATAAAAATTCCACGCTCCGCGCCAGCTTCCAAAAAAGCGCCGTCATTCGTCATATTAATAATTTCCAGCCGCGCAATTTGTCCAACTTTCATTTTCGGCACGCGCATTGACGCCGTTAATCTTCTTTTCGGGTCAAGGTACAAAAAAACTTCGACAGTATCACCGATATTCACGGGCGCGGTTTGCTGTGTTTTATGCAAAAGAATATCGTCATTGGAATTGCCAGTTCCCGCGTCAAGAAATGCGCCAAAATCGCTTTGCCGCACAACTTTTAATTTGGCAACCGTCATAGGTTTCAATTCAATCTTCATAGCGTTTAATCTCAGCGTCGCCCCAAAGTTTTTCCAGAGCGTAATATTCGCGGTTTTCGTCTTTGAAAATGTGCACAACCACATCGCCATAATCCAGCAAAACCCATTCGCCTTCTTGGTAGCCTTCCTTGTGGTTGAAATGAACGCCCGCCTCAGCAAGTTTTTCTTCAACATTATCGGCAATGGCTTTAACCTGCGTAGCGGTCGGCGCGTTGCAAATCACAAAATAATCAGTTGAGAACATAACGCCATGCATATCCATCGTTACGATATTTCCGGCTTTTTTATCGCTCGCCGCCTTGCAAATTTTTTGAGTAAGTTCCGTTGTTTCCATAAAAATCACTCCTCGTCTTCAATAACCGGCTCATCCGCTATATCGTGTACAGGGAAAAGTTCCTGTATTTTCGCGTCGATTCCTTGAATATCGGGTATCCAAATTCCCTGTTCGTTTTCGCTGCCAGGCAACATTACAGTTGTAGGCGGGTCGCTACTCATACTGTGCAAAACGCTCGCCAAATGCGCCGAGTCAAATATTTCCGCGCTGGTTTCCATTTGGTTTCTAAAAATATCGGCAATGGCGGGCAATTTCGGTATCGTTTCAAGTTGTAAAACTTTCGCGTAAAATGCTTTGATAAATTTTTGCTGACGCTGAACTCTGCCCACGTCGCCTAATTTTTCACTGCGAAATCTTAAATATTTCTGCGCCTCGTCGCCGTTCAAATGCTGGTAACCTTGCCCCAAATGAATTTCTAAGCCGGATTCCGGATCTTCATAATCCATATCTTCCTCGACGTAAATATCAATGCCGCCGAAAACGTCAATCAATTCCGCGAAAGTCGCCATATTAATTACAACGTACTGATGAATAGAAATTCCAAGCAAGCCCGCCACGTGCCGCACAATCAAACTAGCGCCGCCCCAACTGTACAGACTGCCAATCCTGCCCGCCGAAGAATCAGCCGATACCCAAGTATCCCGCGGTATCGAAATTAGCCGCGTCTTGCCGGTGTCATTTGAAAAACTCAGCACCAAAATTGTATCAGCTTCCGGTCCGCCGTCGTAGCCGTCATCTATTCCCAATATCAAAATATTTGTGTAGCCGTCAAATTTCGGATCTATCTCACCGGTTCGCGCAGCGCGCCGCTCATTATAGCCCGCGTACATTGCGCTAAATTCATTGTAAATGTGGCTGATTCCATTGTAAACGCCCAGACCGATAAATAAAATTGCAGAGCAAATTAAAGCAGTGAGCACGCACATAAAAATTCCGCGAAAAAATCTTGTCCTTCGCCGTTTCTTCAAAAATTTGCGCTTCTTTTCGATATTGTCTTGAGTTGTATTTGCCATTTCAGCAACAGCTCACTTTTGCAGTAGTAAAAAATTTCGGGCGGCAATCGTGTCGGGGTGAATCAAAGTTTTTTTCTGCACAATAAATATAATCGATTCGTCAAGTGCAGTCAAAATAATTTCGTCAAGGCTGGTAAATTTTTCCGCAATCTCGCGCAGTTTCTCAACACCTGGATAATTCCTGTTCGGTTCAATCATATCAGCGAAATAAATAATTTTGTCAAGCGGCGTCATATCGCGCGCGCCGACCGTGTGCCGATAAATCGCCTGCGCGATTTCAGTATCTTCAACGCCGTAAATTTCGCTAATCATTTTCGCACCGATATAAGCGTGCAACAAAAGCGGCATAGAATTTTCGACTTCACCAATTTTTATACCGCGCTTAATCGCCTCGGCGGGCAAATCTTCATTTTCAAATTCGCGGGCGCAATCGTGCAAAAGTCCGGCAATGTAAGCTTTGTTTGTGTCGACGCCGAATTTTTCAGCCAATTTGACAGCGGTATTCGCCACGCCGATTGAATGAGCAAAGCGACTGTTTTTGAGCCGCCGCTGAAGTTCGCGACGCATTTCGTCAATCGTCATTTGTACAGCCGCTCCTTTATGATGTATTCTTCAACGACTTCGGGAACTAAATATTTTATCGACCTGCCGGATTTGATTCTTTCGCGAATGTCTGTTGAGGAAATTTCTAAGCTTGGCGTTGAAACCGGATGAATATGCGTCATTGCCGATTCGCCGAAAAAGTTTTTGACTTCCGCTAAATCCACTTCGACATTTGGGCGGTTTGTGGCTATGAAATGCACTTTGCTCACCAATTCGCGCGCTTTGTGCCATTTGAATAAATCTGCCATTGAATCCGCGCCGATTATGAAAAATAATTCTGAGCCCGCGCCGAATTTTTTTAAAAGCGCTTCCATTGTGTCCAGCGTGTATGACAAGCCGTCGCGCAGAAATTCCATCGGCGATACTTGAAAAAATTCGTTTGATTTTGTTGCCAAAAATGTCATCATTAAGCGGTGAACTTCCGGCGTAATTTGCCTTTCGACTTTGTGCGGCGGGCGCGCTGACGGTATGAATAAAATTTCGTCCAGCTTGAAAATTTCGCGTACCGATTCCGCCGTCGCCAAATGCCCCAAATGTATCGGGTCGAACGTGCCGCCCATTATTCCGACTTTCATATTTTACCACCCCAACCCGAAAATTAGTCCGATTACTAAAGCCGTCGCCAAAATTATTATTCCTGCGCGAATGTAATCTAAAAAATCGTGCCGCCCCTTCGGCGTTTGCAAATAATTTTTTAACGTCATCACGTACCTAAAGATTTTCATTGTATTTTATTTTTTGAACACTAATCCCTAGCCCCTAATCGCTAATCCCTTATCTAACTTGCCCGTTGCCTTCGATTAAATATTTCATCGTGGTTAAAGCTTCAAGCCCCATAGGTCCACGCGCGTGCAACTTCTGCGTGCTAATTCCAATTTCCGCGCCAAAACCAAATTCAAAGCCGTCAGTAAAGCGCGTAGACGCATTGACATAAACACAAGCCGCGTCAACCAGCGTCTGAAATTTCTCAGCGGCGGCTTTATCGTTGGTGATAATCGCGTCGGAGTGCAACGTGTTATATCTGTTAATGTGGTCAATCGCTGCCTCGACGCTGTCAACAATTTTCACGCTCAAAATCAAATCGTTATATTCGGTGCGCCAATCTTCCTCGGTCGCCGCCTTCATATTGGGCAAAATTTCACGGCAAAGTTCGTCGCCGCGCAATTCAACTTTATTTTCAATCATCAATTTAGCAATGTCCGGCAAAAATTCATTGGCGATATATTTGTGGATTAAAAGCGTCTCCATTGAATTGCAAACGGACGGGCGAGAAATTTTCGCGCTCAAAACAACTTTCAGCGCCATTTCTAAATTCGCCGCCTTGTCAACGTAAATGTGACAAACGCCTGTGCCAGTTTCGATAACCGGAACTGTGCTATGCTCAACAACGCGCGCAATTAAACCAGCGCCGCCGCGCGGAATTATAACGTCAATCAATTTCCGCAAACGGCACATAGCAATGACAGCGTCGCGGTCGGTGATTTTCAAAAATTCAATCGCGTGTTCAGGAATGCCGCAAGAAATTTCCGCATCAATCAAAATGTCAGTCAACTTTTTATTCGTACGAATCGCTTCAGAGCCGCCGCGCAAAACACAGGCATTGCTGGACTTCAAGCAAAGAGCCGCCGCGTCAACCGTAACATTAGGGCGCGCCTCATAAATAATTCCAACCACGCCAAAGGGAACTCTTACACGGCGAATTTTCAAACCATTGGGGCGCACAATTTCAAAATCTTCGTGACCAATCGGATCTGGTAAAAGCGCCGTCTGCCTCAAGCCTTCCGCCATATCCGCAATTCGCTTTTCATTTAAAATCAGCCGGTCAATCATATTTTGGCGCGTGCCTTTTTCCTGCGCCGCCTGCACATCTTCAGCATTAATTTTGATAATTTCATCTTTACGTTTTTCAAGCGCGTCCGCCATTGCAAAGAGCGCTGAATTTTTTTGCTCGGTCGTCAAGCCCGCCATTTTCAACGCCGCTTGTTTCGCCAATTTCGCCTGTTCCATCACAACTTCTTTCATCAACATCAAAATCACTCCTTGTAAAATATAGTCCCAATTTCTTCGCCATTCAACGCGCGCCGCAAATTCCCAATTTCTTTGCCGCTGATAATCAGCATAGGAATATTTTTTTCCGCGGCAAGTTTCGCCGCCTGAATTTTGGTGAACATACCGCCCGTACCCAATTTCGTACCAGCGCCGCCCGCCATTCGCTCAATCTCAGAATTTATTTTAGGAACTTCGCTAATCAGCCGCGCATTTTTATCAGTTTTCGGATTGCCATTATACAGCCCGTCAATATCAGTCAAAATAATCAGCGCGTCGGCGTCGCTCATACCGGCAACCAGCGCGGAAAGATTATCGTTATCGCCAATTTTAATTTCGTCGGTGGAAACGGCGTCATTTTCATTGATAACCGGAGTTACGCCCATTTTTAAAATTGAAGTCAGCGAATTGTGGAAATTTTCGCGGGCGTGTTCGTCGGTCGCGGTATTTTTCGTAATTAAAAGTTGCGCCATCGTTTGCCCGTATTCGCCGAAAAATTTTTCGTAAATGTGCATAAGGACGCCTTGACCAATCGCGGCGAGTGCTTGATTTTCCGGAATGGTATCTGGCTTTTTCGTCAAGCCCATTTTGCCAATACCGGCGGCGATTGCGCCCGAAGTCACGAAAATAATTTCCTTGCCAGCGTTGTGCAAATCCGCCATTTCGCGAATCAAATGCTCAATCCGGTACAAATTCAGTTTGCCCTCGCCGTATGATAAAGTGCTCGTACCGACCTTGACAACAATCCTTCGCGCAGATTTTAATTTTTGCCTTGCCGCGCTCATATCACATCACATCCTTTGTTTCATTATAAATTCATTTTGACTATTACGCAAGGTTAGCAAAAAAAAATTCCCGCCTAAAAAATTTTCAGCAGGATTAGTAGACATTTCGATTAAAAATTTTCAGTAGCCGAAAGTTTTAGCCGCCAATTTCATATTTTCGCGAATTTTAACGCCGAACGGGCAGCGCTTTTCGCAAGCGCCGCACTGAATACATTCGCCCGCGTGGTGTTTTAAAGCCGCGTAATGTTCGCGCACGGTTTCCGGAATGGATTTTTGCGCGATTGTCAAGTTCAAAAATTTGGTGACGTAAGCAATATCAATTTTCTTGACGCACGGCAAACAGTGACTGCAGTACATACAATGCCCCGTCCAATTAATTTTTGGGAAAGTGGCAAACGCCGCCGCATAATCTTTTTCAGCGTCGGTGGCGGTTTCGTAAGCTAAACTCTGCTTGAATTGCGCGACCGAATGAGCGCCAGACAAAACCACAGCAACCGCCGGACGCGTCAAAGCGTAATGGATGCACTGATTGACAGTCAACGCCACGCCCGCCGGTGAAAGTTTCGCGTCAAGCAAATCGCCGCCGCCAAAACATTTCATAACAGTAATACCAACGCCCAAACGCTGGCAAGTCTCGTACAAATTCTGTCTGTCGGCGTCCATATTCGTCAAAGTATTTTCGTAATTCGCCGGATTCCAAAGTTGCTCGACGTCTTCAGAGGCGGGTTGTAAATCGTAACAAGGATTGACACTGAACATTAAAACTTCGATAGCGCCGCTGGTCACCGCTTCTAACGCAACTTTAGGATTGTGACTGCTCAAACCGATATGGCGAATTTTGCCAGCTTTTTTCAATTCGCGCGCATAATCCAAAACGCCGCCGTTAACAATATTATTCCAATCGTCGAGCGCGTCGCAGTAATGAATCATGCCCACGTCAATATAATCGGTCTGCAAAAGTTTCAAAAGTTCGTCAAAACCCGCCGCAACTTCCTTGACATTGCGCGTGCGTTTGTACTGCCCATTTTGCCAAATCGAACAAATATGCGCCTGCGCGATGAATTTTTCACGGCGTCCTTTCATAGCCGCGCCGATAGCTTTTCTCAAATCTGGATTGGAAGCGTACAGGTCGAAGTAATTAACGCCTTCGATTTCAGCCACGTCAAAAATTTTTTTCGCCATAGCAAAATTTTCTTCGCTCAAACCTTCGCAGCCAATGCCGATTTCACTAACTTTTAGCCCAGTCTTGCCGAGCATTCTGTAATTCATATTAAGCTCTCCCTTTGTTTAGGGGTTAGTGGAGAGGGGCTAGCCCTTTACACTTGTCCCTTAAATCTTGCCTGCAAGATTTTTGTAGCCGTTAATGCGCTCTTCGGCGTCTTTCTGAGTCTTCTTGAAAAGTTCTTCGGCCTGTTCGGGGAAATTGCGTTTCAATGAAGAAAATCTAACTTCGCCCTGCAAAAATTCCTGGAACTTGGAAAAATCGGGCTCTTTAGAATCCAACGTAAACGGATTTTTGCCGCTGCCGATAAGCTGAGGATTATAACGCCAATTCGCCCAATAACCGCACGCCACAGCCAATTTGCCCTCAAGCTGACTATTGCCCATACCTTTTCTAATGCCATGATTAATGCACGGCGCATAGGCAATTATCAGCGAAGGTCCATCATACGCTTCAGCTTCGGTAATGGCTTTGAGCAACTGATTTTGATCCGCGCCCATTGAAACCTGCGCGACATAAACATAGCCGTAACTCATAGCCATTTTGCCAAGGTCTTTCTTCTTAGTTTTCTTGCCGGTAGCCGCAAATTGCGCAATAGCCGCCGCCGGTGTAGCCTTGCTCGCTTGCCCGCCGGTATTTGAATAAACTTCGGTATCGAACACAAACACATTTACATTTTCGCCGCTCGCCAAAACGTGATCGACGCCGCCGTAACCAATATCATAAGCCCAGCCGTCGCCGCCGAATATCCATTGCGAACGTTTGATAAAATAATCGCGGTTATTGTAAATCTTGTTCAGCAAAGCGTCATCGCCTTTTTCAGCGGCAAGAATTTCTGTCAACTTATCGGCGCGCTCACGAGTATTTTCGCTGACATTAAGATTTTCCTTCCAATCAGCAAGCGCCGCCCGCAATTCGTGACTGCCCTTGTTTTCTTCAATCGCCTGTGCAACGTCATTTGCCAGCGCCTTTCTAATCGCCTTAACGCCCAAGAACATTCCAAGACCATATTCAGCATTATCTTCAAAAAGCGAATTGCCCCAAGCCGGACCGTGCCCCTTGTGATTCGTGGTATAAGGCATTGCAGGAGCAGACGCGCCCCAAATCGACGAACAGCCCGTAGCATTGGCTATCATCATTCTGTCGCCGAAAAGTTGAGTCAAAAGTTTAGCGTATGGAGTTTCACCGCAGCCCGCGCAAGCCCCGCTAAATTCAAACAGCGGCTTTTCAAATTGACTGCCGATAACTGTATTTTTCTTAGTCGGATTGTCTTTGGGAGCAACTTTCTTTTCGTCAACGCCGTAGTCAAAATATTTCTGGCGAGATTTAGCCGCGTCATCGAATTTAACCATAGTCAAAGCCTGTTTCGGGCAAACCTGCGCGCAATTTCCGCAACCAAGACAATCATAAGTTGAAACGGCGATTGTCAAATTGTAAGCGCCGCGAGAAATTTTTGAAGGAATTGAATCCATACCTTCCGGCGCGTTTTTCAATTCGTCGGGCGTAGTCAAAATCGGGCGAATAGCGGCGTGCGGGCAAACAAATGAACACTGGTTACAGCCAATGCATTTGGATTTATCCCACGCGGGAACTTGAATAGCTGTGCCGCGCTTTTCGTACGCAGTGCCGCCAACAGGGAAAGTGCCATCTGCAAATTGTTCGAGTTTGCTGACAGGTAAAATTTCGCCTTCCTGCCGATTCATAACGTTTTGAATTTCGCTGATAAATTCGGGGACATCCTGCGCCTTAGCACTTTCCTTTTCGCCTTTAGCGTTAATGTCCCAGCCGCTAATAGCCTTTGTCAATCGCGCCGCAATTCATTTCGACAATCTGCGGACCTTTCTTGCCGTAAGATTTTTCAACAGCGTCTTTCAAATATTTAACAGCCTCTTCAATCGGAATGATATTCGCAAGCTTGAAAAACGCCGCCTGCATAACCATATTAAAACGACCGCCTAAGCCCAATTCGCCCGCGATTTTCACCGCATTAACCGTATAAACATTAATATCATTTTCAGCGATATATTTTTTCATATAAGACGGCAATTTGCGCCCAAGTTTTTCGTCGCTCCAATCGGTATTGAGAAGGAAAGTGCCGCCCTTCTTCAAACCGGCGATAAGATTGTAATGGTGGACGTAGCTTTTTTGTGAACAAGAAACAAAATCCGGACGCGTGATAAGATACGGCGAAGTGATTGGCGATTTGCCAAAGCGAAGGTGGCTCATAGTAATGCCGCCAGACTTTTTAGAGTCGTACGCGAAATAAGCCTGCGCGTAAAGGTCGGTGTTATCGCCGATAATTTTAATGGCAGATTTATTCGCGCCAACCGTGCCGTCAGAGCCCAAGCCCCAGAATTTACAAGCAGTCGTACCTTCCGGCGTCAAATCGAAATCGTGATGATCTGTAACCAAAGATTTATTTGTCACATCGTCATTAATTCCGATTGTGAAGCCGTTCATTGGATTATCTTTCGTCAATTCGTGGAAAACAGCAAGCATTTGGTCGGGCGTGGTATCTTTGCCGCCAATACCAAATCTGCCGCCGATAATCACCGGCGAAATATCAGCGTCATAGAAAGCCGCGCGTACATCAAGGTACAAAGGCTC
>CAJOIB010000043.1 GCA_905234705.1 uncultured Selenomonadaceae bacterium
TGCCATATTTGAAATCATCATCTTTTGCCATATAGTAACTTGCGCCGCCATATAAGCCGCTACCGCCACCGTTATACTGAAGATTGACACCAAAAGCGTCCGTTGCGTCGTCGCCAGTGCCACCATCACGATATGCATAAGTTGTTTTACCAGTATCTTCATCTTTACTATAACTAACACCTGCATATTCCGGTTCGTCGCCGCCGCCAATACGACCGCCGGTCAAAATGACTTTCCACTTGCTACCAAATGAAAGTTCACCACCGGAGATAACGGTATCAAATACAACGCCGTCTTCAACTGCAGGGCAAAAACCAATACGACCGAGTTTGATTCCGAATTTGCCATAATCGCCCTGTGCAAAGATTCTCTTCAATTTAACGTCGTCAGTAGAGTCAGAACCGAAGTTGACATTAGCATCAAAACGAGCATTAGCTGTCCAATGTTTTGCTACTTCAGCGCTCGTATGATTAGAGCCGTATGAAGCTTTCTTGCCGTCCGGAGAAATATCGCCATAATCAGATTCGCCTGCGCTCTTGTTTTGAGCGCGGAGGTTGCCGTAAGTGTATTCGATTTTACCTGTCCATTTAACCATATCAGCATGTTTTTCGAGTTCGTCAACGCGAACGCCGAGGCTGATAAGTTCATCTCTAAATTCATAGGAAAGCAAATCCAATCTGAGAAGAGCTATTTGTCTTTGAACATAATCTTTTTGTTCGTCATTCAAATCAGATTTCAAAAGTGCTTGTTCAAATTCGCCAACTTCAGCGTAAATATCGGCGCAACGTTCACGGAAATTCGCACTCTTGTCGGGCTTGAAGTTTCTACCTTGTGAATTAATGTAGTCGTTGAGAATATCGCGCTCTCTCTGTGTAAGTCTGCCGTTGTTGAGTGAGTCTTCACTGATTTTAATCAAGCTAGCGCCGCCGACCAAATCGGGGTCGTCAACATCGACGTGAGTGGTAGGAGGAGCAGGCGGCGTGTAATCGGGCTTATAATTGCTGAGACGCTCGTCGATTCTTTCGTCAATGCGCTCGTCAATATCGCCCAAATCGATTTCAACATCGCCGCCGCTGTGTAAATCAGCAACGTGCTCGTCAATGCCTTCCTCGACCATTTCTTCCATCATCTGTTGCATTCTGGCCATTGCCTTAGCAACCATCTGCGCCATTTCATAACGGGTAATGTTGCGCTGACCGCGGAAAGTATCATCGCCGTAACCTTCGATAATGCCTTCTTCAGCCAATTTTGTAACAGCGTCGTATGCCCAGTGACCACGCGGAACATCGGTGAACGGATTTGCCGCAAAAGTTGTAGCGCTAACGCCAACAACCAACGCGCCTGTCAAGGCTGCTACTAAAGATCTTCTCATTTTGAACATCCTCCTTCAAATGAGCCACAAATTAAACACTGATTTGACTTTTCCGGCTCAGTTCGGCAATTTCTGCTTGGAGTGTCCATGTTTCCTCTAAACTACTCTTGCTTTAACCTCACCTTAAAGTCGCGCCGATTGTAGTATAAAAATTTTTCGCTGTCAAGTATTTTTTTGATAAAAATTTGCCGCGTTTTTTCATTTCAGTTTCAGGATAATGCTTTAAAATGGCGTTGTCATTAAAGATATTTGTTTAACTTACAGGGATTTTTCAGATTGCGGAGAATATTAAAGGGTTAAGCCCAATTTTCAAAATTTCCGCCCAAAATAAAAGACGCCGCTACATTTCGCGAGGCGTCTAATTTTTTTTAAGAAATGGCTTTGATTATCAAAAAAATCACCAAGCCGATAAATGAACCGACGATTGAGCCGTTAAGCCGAATCCAAATAAAATCTGGCTCGGCTTTCCCGTAAACCAAATTATTCAGCTGATCTACCGACATTCGATTTAAAGCGGATTTGGCGATATTGCCGATTAGCGGCTGTGCATAAAGAGCCGCCCGCGCCGTCAATTCGTAAATAAATTTTTCAAGCGAAGTCTTAATTTCGCTGTCGATTTTCAGCAACTCCACGAATTGATTATACAGGTCGAACAAAATTTTAACAAAAATCATACCGAGATTTTTAGTTTCAGCGGAGTCCTGCGCGAGATTTTCAAAATCCTTGACGTTGACTGACAAAATCTGTTGCTCAAATTTGGAAAGAGCCGCGTCAATATTTTCTTCAATCGGCAAATTCGCGGATAAATCAATCTGCAAACGTTCAACCAAATCTTTAAATTCCGCTGTGTCCGTCAGTTCCGAAATTTTTAATCGGCACTCTTCAAAAGTTTTTTGCTGAAATGGCGAATCGCTCAAGAGTTCATTCAGCAATTTCAAAAGTTGCGTCTGCATTATCGTCGCCGCTTCCTCGAAATTTACCAAATTCAACATCTGCGCGAATCCCATCATTAAAAGCGAAAACGCGCCCGAAGATTGCGCCGTCTTTTCCGCAGCGAATTTTTCAAGTACCGCCTGCAATTTTGTTCGCGTCTCCGGTTTTGCCGCAGTTTCCTTGAGTTTTTGCACAAGCCCCTTGAAAAGTTCTTTGTCTTTGCCGCTGTCCCTTAGCCATTTGCCGCCGTCTTGAATCAATTCCTGCGCCGGTAAATTTTCAAATTCGCGTCGGATTTTATTTGCGATTGTCTTTGAAAGAGCGTCTTTATCGCTGGATTTGATATATTTTTTCAGCGCGTTTAAAAATTCATTGAGCAAAAATTGTTGCGTCGCCGGTTTCTCTAAATATTCGACGAATACCGGTATCAAACGCAAATTGCCGATTTTCTTGAATAAAGTTTTACGCGAAAAAAATTCCTGCTGTACCATGAAAGTTGATGCGTTGATAAATTCTTCGCGCCGATTCGGAAGTATCGCCGTGTGGAACGGGAAACCCAGCGGTTTTTTGAATAGCGCCGTTACTGCAAACCAGTCCGCTATTCCGCCAACCAGCGCCGCTTCCGTCACAAATAAAAATCCTTCCGCCAATACCGAATCCGGATATAAATTTCTAAATCCTACCGCCGCCAAAAAACATAGCGCCGCGCACAGCAAAGTTGTATCCGCACTATTCCAACGCTCCAGCGGCTTTTTTTCTTCAGTGCCCGTTTCCAAAAATTTCACCCCTTCAGCCAATAATCACCGTGATGATATATAATATTATTCCAACTGCCGCACCGCACACCGAGCCGTTAATCCGAATCATTTGCAAATCGTCAGCAACTTTCCCCTCAACAAATTTCGTCAAATCGTCATCGCTGTACTCATTCAATTTATCGCGAATCATACCAGGAATTTGCCCGTGCGATTCTTCAAGCAAATTCTCAATCATATTTTTAATCAGCTTGTCAAATTTATCTTGCAAATCCGTACTTCTGATAAATTCGTCGATAGTTTTGTCAATGAGTTCGTCAACCGTCGAGCGCCAAATCTGATCGTGCGCCGTGATTTTGCCAGGATTTTTTTTCACAATATGATCAATGAACGCCGGAGCAACTTCGCCCTTAACATTGACTTCAAGCCAATTTTGAATATAATTCGCCATATTGATTTTATTTCCGATGAGATTTGCAAATTCTGATTGAAATTTTTCGTTGTCAATATCGGCGGCAATGGATTTCACGGCGCGCTCGAATACATTCAGCAAAGTTTGAACGGTTGACATTTTATCGGCGTCGAGAGTTCCATTTTCCTGCAGGGCGTTAACGGTTTCAGTGATTTTTGCTTCAACATTTTCATTGAGAATAGACAAAATTTTTTCGTCGGTCAAATCCATAGACGCAAGGGCAATGGCGCGACCGGAATTATCGCCTTCGTACGCCGTGCGCAATTCGACGATTTTTTTGAAAATGGATTCCTGCATATGCTTGGACTTCAAAACTTTGTGACCGGTTTCAAAAAGCGCGATTAAAATTTTGCGGCTGTGCTTTTCCTCGGTAACAACTTTCACCGCGGCATCTAAAATTTTTTTCGTGTCAACATGTTTGATTTCGTCTTCAAGGATTGGAGCAACGGCTTTGGAAATATTTTCGCTATCTGCGCGAGAAAAAAGTTCAGTCAAAATTTCGTACACAACCTGCTTAGTTTTCTGCCTGCCTTGATAGCGCTCGAAAAATTCAATCAGCAGCCGCGCGGTATTTTCGTCCTTGATAGTCTCCATAATATTTTTGGTGTTCAATAAATCTTCGCCGACAAATTCGATAATGGCGTCGGTAATGCGCTGACGATTTCGTTTCAAAAGTTCTGCGCGATAAGTTATAAATCCAAGCGGCTTGTGGAAAAGCGAAGTAACTGCAAACCAATCCGCCAGCCCGCCAATCGTCGCCGCTAAAAATCCGTGATTCAAAATCCCAAGCGCTGTGGTCGAAATAAAATTTGCCAGCGGCGTTAAATTCGGCAAAGTTCCCAACGCCAAAATCGCGCAGGTTGCCAAAGTCGCATTCGCCTTAGTTTTATTGTTCAAATCGACTAACCCCCTTCAAAAAATTTTTTTCCAATTATATCAGATTTTTTTCATTTTACTATACCGCGGCAGGAAATTAAATGCTATAATACCGGCAGAGGTGAAATTTTATAGAACGTAACAAATAAAACTTTAAGAATTTGGAGGCAAAATATGAGCAAAGCAATTTTTTTTGATATAGATGGAACGATTTTAGACAGACCGCACGGGATAGACAAAATCACGCCGCGCGTTGAAAAGGCGATGCGCGCGCTGCAGTCTGCGGGACATAAAATTTTCATTGCGACGGGCAGACCGGTTGCGTTTATTTATCCGGAGATTTTGAAATTCGGATTCGACGGATTTGTGGCGAGTAATGGCGCGCTGGTTATCATTGACGGAAAAGTTATTTTCAAGAGCGAATTGGATATTTCCAGCGTAAAAAAAATCTGCGAACAAGCCGAACGCGAACAGATTGAATACGTGCTTGAAAGTTATCCGGAAATGTACATGCCGCGCGGTTTCAAAAATATGGAAATGTTTTGCACGATAATCGGCATTGACTATTCAAATTTCGTGCGAGATTTTGACATCGATAAAATTTCAGTGGCTAAAGTTGAGTGCGTTTCTGCGCGAATGGATTTACAAAATCTTGACGCGGTTTATAAGGAAATGCTCCAGACGCCTGGAATCACCGGCTGGTCAGATCCATTTCACTACAGGAGTATGGAAATTTATTCTGACAAAGTTTCAAAGGCAACTGGGATTTTGGAGGCGCTGAAATATTTTAAAATTGATGTGGCGGATTCCTGCGCGTTCGGCGACGGCTTTAATGACAAGGAAATGATTCAAACTGTCGGGACTGGCTTTGCAATGGGAACTGGCAGCGACGAATTGAAAAGTTTTGCAAAGTACGTTGTGCCGAGCGTGCGTGAAGATGGAGTAGCAGTTGGCATTGAGCGTTACATTTTGGGGGAGTGATTGCATGAGAAAATTTATTTTATCGGCGTTGCTTATGCTGGGGGTTGTAATGAGCGGCTGCGGCGGCGGTACAACTGCAGCGGGCGGCAATAATTCAAACGTTGAAACTAAAACTGAACCGGTTAATGGCGATTTGAAAATCACAATGCTGAACGTTGGGCAAGGCGACGCTTTTCTGATTCAGACGAAATCTCAAAATGTTTTAATCGATACCAGCGACCAGGACGAACGCAAAAAACTTGTCAGTGAACTCGACAAGGCGGGCGTCACGACTTTTGACAAAATTATTCTGACTCATCCGCACGCCGATCATATTGGCGGCATTGAAAAACTTCTCAAAGACAGCAAATATACCGTCAAGGAAGTTTACGATAACGGTATCGCGTCAACCGGCAAACTTTATCTGAATTACTTGACGCAGATTAAAGACAGCAACGGCAAAATTAAACACAAGACGCTGAAAACCGGCGACGTTTTGGATTTGGGCGATGGCGTTACTTTCAATGTGCTTTATCCGCCGAAAGATTTGGTTAAGGCTGTTAACGACGGCAAGCAGAAAACCGACCCGAATAATGAATCAATTCTCGGGCGGCTGATTTATAAAGATTTTGCGATGATGTTTACTGGCGACGCTGAAATTTCCGAAGAAATTGCAATTTTGTCCGCGAATAAGGATAATCTTCAGATTTTCAAGAGCAACATTTTGAAATCCGGTCACCACGGCAGTAAAACCAGCGCAGATCCTAATTCGGCGTCCAGCGTAGATTTTTTACGTTTGATTAATCCAGGATACGTTTTAATTTCGGCGGGCGAACCTACCGATAAGCGCGGCGGCAATACTTATGGTCACCCGCACCTTGAGGCGCTCGAACTTTATCTGAATAACGGCATTAACAGCAACAATATTTTCTGGACTTGGAAAAATGGCACGGTCGTTGTAAATACCGACGGCAAAAATGTTTCAGTGACACCGGAAATTGAGGAGGATTGGGTTGCACAATGGATAGCGGAAAAGAAACAATCTGCAAAGAAATAAGCGTTTACCTTGACAGAATCGAGGAACTTGAAGATGATACGGCGTTGGCGGTTTTGTTAATCGACGAGGGCGAAGAGGAATATTCCGGCGAATTGACATTGCCGACGAATCTTTTGCCCGAAGATGCCAGCGACGGCGATTATTTGACGATTAAAATTTTTCGCGGGGACGAAGAGCCGCAGCTTGAAATTAAGGAAATTGACGAGAGCGCGGCGGAAGTTATTTTGATTTTTGAGGACAGCGAATTGATTTTGCCGCAAGATTTTTTGCCGGACGATATTTCGATTGGCGAATTTGTGACGATTGAAATTATTCGTGACGAGGATAAAACTAACGCGGCTCTTGATGAAGCGCGCCAGCTTTTGAATGAATTGGAGTGAAGATATTGGTTAGGAAATTTTTTAAGTGCTTAAGTTTGCTTATGATTTTAACTGTGGCGATATTTGGTTCGGCTGAAGCGGCGTCGAAATCTCGCGCAGAAATCACGAACATTGACGCATACGACATTAACGAAAATATTTTGCGAATTGAAATTGCGCTGGACGGCGCTTTGACAAAAGACGATGTTTCAATGGGAATAGCGGGCAATTTGTTTTCAATTTCGTTGGAAAATACCACGCCTGGCAGAATCAGCAGAATTTCCGGCACGAAAATTAAGGATACCGAATTTGTCAAAAAAATTGTTGTCAAGGAAACGGAGCAGAATCACACGCGCGTCCGCTTGACATTGACTGGGCAGATTAACGAAAAAAGCTACAAATTTTCAGTTCAGCCTTCAAAAACCGATAAAAAATCTTCGCGCCTGGTTGTAGACGTGCTGAAAAATACCGCGGTTGCTTGGGAAGATGAAGACGAAAATTGGCTTGAAGACGTTCCGGAAATTGTACCGGAAATCACGGTTGAAACCACTTCCGAGAAAAAATCTAAGCCCACCAAGACCAAGTACAAGGCGGAAGATAAAGTTGTGGTTATCGACGCAGGACACGGCGGCTCTGATACGGGCGCAGTTGGACCGCGCGGCACTACCGAAAAATCCGTTGCATTGGCGGTTGCTTTGAAAACCGAAAAAATTTTGCAGGACGAAGGTTTTAAAATCGTAATGACGCGCCGGACTGACATTGACGTTGCCGCGCCGAATGCCTCAAACACGGCTGAACTTCAAGCGCGCGTTAATAAAGCGCCTGCGCAGGCTGACATTTTTATCAGTATCCATTGCAACGCTTTTTCAAATCCAAAATCCAATGGTATGGAAACTTATTACTACGGCAGTTCCGCTAAGGCTCAGAAATTGGCAAAACTTATGAATGAGGAACTTGCAAAGTACGGCGGCTTATTCAATCGCGGCGTCAAGGCGGCTAATTTCTATGTTTTGAAACATACGAAATGCCCCGCGACTTTGATTGAAATTGGTTTTATTACGAATCCGGATGAAGAAAAACTTTTAGCGAATGAAAAATATCAAAACAAACTTGCAGGGGCAATCGCGTCCGCAGTTAAAAGATACTTTATGAATTGAGGAGGTCGAGGGGGACTTGACTAGAAAAATTTTAATGTTGGCAGTGGTTGCGCTCACTTTAATAATTTGCGGTTGCGAACAGGAATTGCCGCAACCTGGGAATGTACAGCCGAAAATCGAAAATCCTTCGCCGCAACCCGAAGCTAAATCCGATTTTCCGGAAATACCCGATTTAAACAAAACGCCGGTAAGCAAACCGATGGACAATCCGGCAACGACGGTTGAGCCCGTACCCGAACCGACGCCCGTTGAAACACCAGCTTACACTGAGCCCGTTGAAAAAACTATCGACGTTAAAGTTTATTTCCCTGACGACGCCGGTATAAATCTTGTCGCCGTTAATCGCAAAATCACTTACATTGATGAAGCAGATAAATATTTAGCCGCGGTAAAACTTTTAATGACAAAGCCGGTTGAAACTGATTTGACTGGAATTTTCCCGAAGGGCGCGAAAATTAACAGCATTAAAGTTGCGAATGGCACGGCTTATGTTGATTTTGACGGCGGCATTACCAAAAATTTCGTTGGCGGTTCGACGGGCGAGGAAATGCTGATTAATTCTGTTGTGAATACGCTGACTGAATTTAAGGAAGTCAAGCAAGTTCGTTTTCTGATTGACGGGCAAGAAATTGAAACTCTCGCAGGGCATATGGATTTGAGCGCGCCGCTCACCAGGGTTAGCCAATGAGATTTGAAGGGAGTTTTCAGCTTGTTTGGGATGTCAACGAGCGTGGGAATAGATTTAGGCACGGTAAATGTTTTGGTTTACGTGAAGGGCAAAGGAATTGTCATACGTGAGCCGTCGGTAGTTGCGATTGACAGGAACAGCGAAGAGATATTGGCGATTGGCGAGGCTGCGCGGGAAATGATTGGGCGTACGCCTGGCAATATCATAGCGATTCGTCCGTTGCGTGAAGGCGTTATTGATGATTTTGATATAACCGAGGCGATGATTAGATATTTTTTGAATAAAGTTGTAGGGCAATCGTTTTTATTTCGCCCGAAAGTAATGGTTTGCATACCGACGGACATTACGATAGTAGAGCGTCGCGCAGTGCAAGAGGCGGCGGAACAGGCGGGCGCTAAACGTGCAGAATTGATTGAAGAGCCGATAGCGGCGGCGTTGGGCGCGGGAATTGATATTTCTGAGCCTGTTGGTTCAATGGTCGTGGATATAGGCGGCGGTACGTGCGATGTTGCGGTAATTTCATTGGGCGGCATTGTGAATGGCGAAAGTTTACGCGTTGCCGGAAATAAATTTGACGCTGATATTGGTGCTTACATTAAGAAAAAACATAATTTGATGATAGGCGAGCGCACTGCAGAAAATATTAAAATGACGATAGGCGCGGCGTATTCTGGCGCGAGGAATTTGACAATGGAAATTCGCGGGCGAGATATGGTTAGTGGCATGCCGAAAAATGCCACTGTGGAAACTGAAGAAGTTGTTTCGGCGATAAGCGCTTCTGTGAAGCAAATTGTGGCGTGCATTAGGCGCGTTTTGGATGTTACGCCGCCCGAACTTTCAGCGGATATTTTTGATAGAGGAATTATTTTAACAGGCGGCGGCTCAATGCTCTATGGGCTTGATGAAGTTATTCGACGCGAAACGCATATTCCGACCGTATTGGCTGAAGATCCATTGAGTTGCGTCGCCATTGGTACTGGTAAAGCTTTGGAATTTTATAATATCTGATTGGTATCAACTTTCTTTTGGCGCAAAAGAAAGTTGCAAAGAAAACAGCGGCGCATTAGTCACATCACGTGACTAGCGCGCCGCGGGGGCGGTCATCCTTGACCGCCTCTTTGTTTGCAGGGGGAATGAATTTTGATTGAATTATTAGCACCGGCAGGAAATTTCGACGCTCTAAAAGCCGCCGTCAACGCCGGAGCAAATGCCGTATATTTGGCTGGTGAAAATTTTGGAGCGCGCGCCTATGCCGATAATTTTTCTCGCGAAAATCTGATTGACGCGGTGAAATTTGCTCACCTGCGCGACGTTTCCATTCATGTTACGACCAACACCATTATCAGCGACGAAGAAATTGATAGATTCGCCGATTACATAAAATTTTTGCGGCGGGCAAATGTTGACGCTTTGCTGGTTCAAGATTTGGGCGCGGCTAACATTATAAAACAAATTGCGCCGGAAATTCCATTGCACGCATCTACCCAAATGACGGTTCATAATTTGGCGGGCGTTCTGGCGTTGGCTGAAATTGGTTTTAATCGCGTAGTTCTCAGCCGCGAAATGACTTTGACTGAAATTGAGTACATTGCAAAAAATTCGCCGGTCGAGATTGAAATTTTTGCTCACGGCGCGCTGTGCGTCTGTTTTTCTGGGCAATGTTTAATGAGCAGTATGATTGGCGGGCGCAGTGGCAATCGCGGGCGTTGCGCTCAACCTTGCCGTTTGCCGTATGAACTCGTCGACGCCGACGGTAATAATTTGCTGAATGCCGGTGAATATCTACTCAGCCCAAAAGATTTGAACACGCTGGATTTATTGCCGCGCCTTGTCGAAGCTGGCGTTGCGTCTTTGAAAATCGAAGGGCGTATGAAACGCGCTGAATATGTTGCAACTGTGGTTAGTGTTTATCGGCGGGCGCTGGATAATTTGAGAGCGGCTGACGATAGCCGTAAACTCGCGCAGATTTTTAACCGCGACTTCACGACCGCTTATCTTGAGAAAAATCCTGGCAAAAATCTTATCAGCGACAAACGCCCCAATAATCGCGGCGTGCTGATTGGACGCGTTGTAAATGTCAACAAAAATAAAATTGCTTTGAAATTGGCGGAAAAAATTAATCGCGGCGACCAGATTGAAATTTGGATAAAAGTTGGCGGGCGCGTCACGTTTACTGTTGAAAATTTTGAAATGGCGGGCGATATTTGCACGGTTGAAGTTGCTGATACGCGCGGCGTCAAGATTCACGATAGGGCTTTTAAGATTTTCGACGCTGAATTGACGGCTGAAGCGCGGAAATTTTTCAACGGCGATAATGATAAAAAATTTTCGGTTAAAGCTGAAGTTACTGCTCGGATTGGCTCGCCGCTGATTTTGAAAATGACTGACGGCGAAAATTCGGCAACGGCTCAAACTGATTTTATTGCTGAACCTGCGAAAAATCGTCCACTGACTTTCGACACGCTTTTTAAACAGATTGGGCGGCTGGGCAATTCGGTTTTCACATTGGAAAATTTAACTACCGATATTGACGAAAATTTGATGATGCCGGTCAGCGAATTGAATGAAGTTCGGCGAAAAGTTGTTGACGCGCTCGAACTCCAACGCCTTAACCGTTTTTGCAAAAGTTATCAGCTATCAGCTGGCAGCGAAAAAGCCACTAACCACTTTCCACTAGCCACTAACCCCTCAACAATCGCGCAGGTTGACACTTTCGATAAAATAAAAACCGCCATTGTAAGCGGCGCAGATTCTATTATGTACGGCGGCGAAAATTTTAACAATCGGATTGTGACGCCGAAAGAAATTGCTCAAGCGGCGGATTTTGTTCACAGTGCGGGGAAAAATTTTTATTTGGCGACGCCGCGGATTATTCGAGAGGCTGAAATTTCGGCACTGGAAAAAATTTTAACTGCGGCAAATTTCGATGCGGTTTATGTTCACAGTCTCGGCATTTTTAATCTGGCTAGGAAATTGACTGACGCGCCGATTCGCACGGATTTTTCGCTGATAGTTTTTAACAGCCGAACGATTGATTTTCTGAAAAGCATTGGCGCTGAAGGTGTGACACTTTCGCCGGAATTGACGCTCGCGCAGATTAAATCTTTGGTTAAAAAATCCAGTTTACCGGTTGAATGCATTGTTCACGGGCGAATTGAATTGATGATTTCTGCGTACTGCGCGATAGGCAGTTTTTTGGGAAATGTGGAGAATTGCCCGCACGTTTGCCGGAAAAATAAATATTTTCTGCGCGACCGGAAAAATATTCTGTTCCCTGCGGTTACCGACCAATTTTGCCGAATGCATATTTTAAATTCCAAAACTTTGTCGATGATTGAAAATCGCAAGGAATTTGAGGGCGTTTCGCGAATTAGAATTGACGGCAGATATTTGAACGCTGAGGAAATCGCGCAGGTTGTACGAGCATATAAATTTGGCGGCGCAGAAATAGAAAATTTCACGCGCGGACATTACTTTCGCGGCGTCGAATAAATTTTAAATTGGAGTGATTTTTATGAGTACACTGCTTGGGACACCCGACAATGACAGCATTAACAATACTCTAAGCAGCGTTTCAATCAGTTTGGGCAGCGGCGACGACACAGTTTTTAATTACGGCAGTGAAGTTTCGATTAGTGGCGGCACAGGCGCTGATGTTATTTATACCAGTGGCGACCAAAATACAATTTTCGGAGACGCTGGCGAAGATTATATTTACATTTACGCAAGCGCCACGAATACCAAAGTAAACGGCGGCACTGACAGAGATGTTATTTACAGCAACGGTACAAATGCAACTATCAACGGCGGTTCGGGCAACGATTTTATTTATATTTACCCGCACGGCACGAATCAGTATATTTACGGCGATTCCGGCAATGAAGAAATTTACAACCGCGGCAGTAACAATACAATAGTTGGCGGTATGGGTAATGATTCAATCCAATTTGGCGAAGACAGCGGCGGCGAAAATGTTTTATTGGTTGGAATTGGCGCTGATTCTATTTACGGCTATTCGGCGGATTTGGGTACTATTCAAGCGGAAATTACCCGCTCAACTGTCAGTGGCAATAACGTAATTTTAACAACGAGCAACGGCACAATCACGATTATTGACGGCGCAAATACTACGCTCAATCTCAACGTCGGGACAAACCGCGCTGATTCTTTTAACAACAGGCTTGACAATGCGCTGATTGACGTTGGCAATGGCAATGACTCCATTTCGAATACCGGCGAAAATGTTACACTGAATGCTGGCGGCGGCAACGATACGATTATCAACTATG
>CAJOIB010000044.1 GCA_905234705.1 uncultured Selenomonadaceae bacterium
TGAACCTTTGCCGATTGTGAAAACCGCATCGTCGCCGCTGAAACTGTAACCGCTAATTGAGCCGCTCGAAATTTTCAGCGTATCCTGCCCTGCCGTGTAATCGGTAATAACGTCGTTGCCGCTCGCGTAGACAAATAAATCTTTGCCGTTGCCGCCGGTGAGCGTGTCATTACCAGTTCCGCCGCTGAGCGTATCATTGCCACTGCCGCCTTTAATCGAATTATTTTTCGTGTTGCCGGTAATGTCAATGGCTTTAGTGCGAGCGGAAGCGTCAATCGTCACAACAGCTGAACCATAATTAGACGCCTGCAATTTTCCGCTGTAACTTGAAGTAACAACTCCCTTCAAAAATAACACAAAAACATCAACATCAACTGCATTATATCACACTTTATTTGTTAAAGTAAAATAGGCAATTTCGGGCGGGCAACCAATTCTGATTGGAAACCAACTGCCGCAACCAACGCTGACGTAGCCGTAACAATCTTCATTTTGGTACATACCGCGCGAATATTTGAAGACGTTGAAAATCGGTTTGCCGAAAATCCCAAGCTGTTCGCCGTGCGTATGTCCCATTAACGTAAGCGGAATATTTTTTTCGACCGCTGCGTCAAAAAATTCTGGGTGATGAGCCAGCAAAATTACCGTGGCGTCATAAGGGACTTTCGACAGCGCCGTTTCGACGAAACTTCTCATTTGCTGATAAAAAACATTATCCAAATCGCCGCGCTCGCCGGACTTTGTAATTGGAGAGGCGGGCGGATAATCCACACCAATCACATACAAATTTGAAATAACGTGCGCTGATTGATTCACCAGCCAATGAATTTTAGTCTTAGACAATTCCGCCTCGATACGCTGAATGCCCCGAAAATGTTCGTGGTTGCCGTGAATGTAATAAATTCCGTGATTGAATTTGTCGCAAAAACTGTTGACCAACTGAATCGCTTTGTCATTCATAGAATTATCGTCAAAAATATCGCCGGTTATCGTCAAAATGTCGGGCTTGGCTTCAGCCGCGCGCTGCAAAAGTAATTCCAGCCGCTCCAGCGAAAAATACGCGCCCAAATGTATATCCGAAATCTGCGCGATTTTAAAGCCGTTCAATTCGAGCGGCAATTTTTTTACCGGTATGTCGAAAAATCTATCCACGACATTAAAACGTTCGACTCGGTTTCCGTACAAAGTTATCGCCAATGACGCCAGCGGATAAAGCAAGCCCCATTTCAGCGCCCGCCTTCGCGCAGGACTATATTCCGGCGCTGGATTCAATTTCCGGTAAATCGCCCGAATTATCAGCGCCAAAATCACCAGCGCTCCGCACGCTAATTGAGATATTAAAAATACCGTGGCGAAACTGCCGAGAAAATCTACCGCCGCGTTCGGTAAATGCGCCCGCATCGAAAAGCCGCCGATTATCCCAAGTATCGTTACCAAATCCGCCGCCGTCAGGATTTTGTAAATTTTTGCTTTGCCTTCGCCGTCATATAAAAAATTGACGCTGATTAACGCCATAGCCAAAATCAACGCCAAAATTGCTGATACATACATCAAAAACATTTTTTCAAACTCCAAGCTGCAGTTTCGCGGCAGTCACAACATTTTTCATGAGCATTGCAACCGTTAGCAAACCAACGCCGCCAGGTACAGGCGTAATCGCGCTGGCAATTTCAACCGCCGCGTCAAAATCTACGTCGCCTACCAATTTTTTCGGCGCAATCCGATTTATACCAACGTCAATAACCACCGCGCCAGGTTTAATCATATTGGCAGTAACAAATTTCGGCTTGCCCATCGCCGCGACAAGAATATCGCCTTCGCGCGTGACTTCGGCAAGATTTTTTGTATGCGAATGGCAAACCGTAACTGTGGCGTGCCGCGCCATAAGCAAATGCAACATCGGCTTACCAACAATATTACTGCGTCCGATAATCACAGCGCGTTTGCCGTCAATTTCAATTCCCGCCAAATCGAGCATTTCAAGGCAACCGGCGGGCGTGCAAGGTACAAGCTTAGGATTACCGATAACCAGATTGCCGACGTTCATTGGGTGAAAACCGTCAACGTCTTTCAGCGGATTAATTCTGTTCAAAATTTCGTCAGAATGCACCTTAATCGCGTCCGGCAATGGCAGTTGAACCAAGATACCGTGAATATTTTCAGCGGCGTTGAGTTCGTCGATAACGTTCAGCAATTCTTCTTTCGTGGTATTTTCCGGCAAAGCGACAACTTCAGATTTGATACCGAGTTCTTCGCAGGTTTTATGTTTATTGCGGACGTAAACTTGAGAAGCGGGATTTTCGCCAACAATAATCACCGCCAGACCAGGCTTAACAATGAGTTTGTCAACTTCAAGGCGCGCCTGTTCCTTAATCATCGCGGCAAAATCTTTACCATACAAAATTCTAGCGCTCATAATTTCACCTCAGCCAAGATTTTTAGATTTTTCAGTGGCGGCAATGACAGCCTCGATTAAAGCACTGCGGAAACCCGCGCGCTCCAAAACTCTCACGCCTTCAATCGTCGTACCGGCGGGCGAAGTAACTCTGTCGCGCAGGGCGTCGGGGTGCGTTCCAGTTTCCAAAACCATTTTAGCCGAACCGAGCAAAGTTTGAGCAGCAAGTTCAATCGCGGCGGCGCGCGGTAATCCGGCGGCAACTCCACCGTCAGCCAGCGCGTCTATCATTAAAAATGCATACGCCGGACCAGAGCCGCTTAAGCCAGTCACCGCGTCCATCAATTTTTCTTCAACTTCGACTGCGCGACCAATCGACGACCAGAAATTTTTAGCCAAATTAACGTCCATAGCCTGCGCGTTTTTGCCTGGCACGTAAGCTATCATACCTTCGCGAACCAAAATAGGAACATTCGGCATCGAACGAATAAGCGCGTGTTTCGGAAAATATTTTTCAAGCACTTCAAGCTTCAAACCGGCGACAACTGAAATGATCGTCGTATTCAGCGAAATTTTATCCTTAATTTCAGTCAGAGCCGCGGCGGCGTCTTTCGGCTTAACGGCGATAACCAGCAAATTAACCTTGTTAGCAAAATTATCGACGCCAGCGCCCGCATTCACGCGATAACGATTATTCAAATCCGCGCAACGTTCCGCCCGCACTTCCGAAATAAAAATGTTATGCGCCGGTACAAAATTATTGATAATGCCGTTGATAACGGATTCGACGAGCGCGCCGCCGCCCACAAAGCCAATTTTTAAATCTTCCATCAGTGTATCATCCTTCTCAAATTAATTGTTTTTTGCGTGAGAATTTTTTTATTTTTTTTTGGCGGATCTGCCTTGGGTGGGTCAACAACTTCAATATTTTCAAGCAAATTCGTGACTTGCCCGCGAATGTCAGCCAAATAAATATCGTAAAGCTTTTTTTGCTCAAGGGTTTCATCTTCAGTTAAGCCGATTGTACGCTTTTTCCGCGCCAATTCGTTTATCCGGTTTAAAAGTTCCTTAGTTATCATAAAAATCACTTCCCCAGCTGTTTTGTTAATATTAATGCAAGTTCGCGAAATATGCAACGGGAATTTTCGCAGCGCCGCCGAAATAACACCGTGATTGGAGGGTTTAAAATGCAAACAAAATTTTATGCGTTGCTTTTCGATACGCTCTCAATTCAGAGGTACATTTATTCTGGAAACCGGCTCAGTACGAATATTGGCGCGTCTTACATTGTCGACCAACTTTTTAATGAGATTTTGATTAATGACGTGTTGCAGAAAATTTTTCCGGCGGTGAATGTGCCGTACACTGGCTTGACTTTGAGCTGTGAGATTAACGGCGAAGCGGCGAATTTTTGTAAAGTAAGTAATGGCGAAGTGCGTTTTTATTCGCAGGAAACGGCGATTAAAGCTGAAGTTGCTGACGCGGCGAATTTGGTTTAATAAAATTTTTGAGCTGAAAAAATCTGCGAGACGGATGGGCGATTATACATTTCCGCTGAAGGTTGATGAGCTCGGACAAATTGAAACTGAAAATTATTTTGCGATAATCCACGTTGACGGCAACAATATGGGCTTGAAATTTCGCACGTGCAGCGGCTTATAGGAAGACGGCGGCTTTGACAAAATTCTGAGCCTGAAGTCTGACACGTTGCCGATACGCCCGTTGATAATTGGCGGCGACGACGTAACTTTTATATGTCCCGCGAAAATGGCGATAATTTTTACAAAAACGCTAATGGAATTAATGAGCGCGTTGACGCCGGAAAATTCGGCAGAAAAATTGACGTCGAAACTTTCACGGCACATAGACTGTTGCGCGGGCATTGCGATATTGCCGACGGCGTATCCATTTTTCCGCGGTTACAAATTGGCGGAGCAGCTTTGCGATTCGGCGAAAAAATCAATGCGGTTGCTGTTGCCGCCGGATTTGAACGACAAGGAAAATTTGACAGCGGCGGATATACCATTCAGTTCGAGCTGGCTGGATTATGCGATACTGCACGGTGAGCAAGCGCCGACGCTTGAGCAAATTCGAGCGACAGAATATAGCGGCACGCGCGGGAATTTGCATTTTGGACCTTACCGCGTGGCGAATGAAACCGCTCAAAATTCTATCAACCGGCGGCAAAATATTGAAAATCTGCTGTCCTGCGCGAGTCAATTTTCAAATGGCAAGATGGCGAGAAACAAGGTTAAGGAACTGCGCGGCGTCCTTCAGCGCGGCAAAGACGATACCGCGCGATTTTTGCGGCAGTTGCGTTATCAAGGGCAAGATTTACCGGACGTGCCGGATTGGAATTTTTTAAAAACGCCGGAATTTTTATTGTGGACGGCGGAAAATAATTCACAAACGCCGTACGTCGACGCGATAGAGCTGAAAGATTTTTATGATGCGGGGGTAGCTGAGCAATGGAAATTGAAGTGACAATCGAAATTTTGACGCCGATACATTTGGGCTCTGGTCAAGCCGATGTGAATGTTGACGCGGAAATTATTCACGACGCGCTGGGTTTTCCGTACTTTCCGGCGAAACGTTTTAAAGGTTTGCTGTACGAGAGCGCGGTTGAGATTTTTGAAATGTTCGATTTGGCGGGAATACCAACTGAAAATTTATCGACGCTGGCAGATCTTTTTCATAGAGAATCGACGTCGGCGGTTCAGCTGATAGTGCCGAATTTTTATTTGTTGCCGCTTGAGGAATATAAAAAATTTTGCGCGGAATGGAAATATTTGCAGGCGACGTACCCGAATTTTTTTGAGCCGGCGGATATTTTGAATGCGTATACGTCGATTCGGTATCAGACGCGCTTGGAAAAAGGCGTAGCGGCGGAAAAATCTTTGCACAATATGCGGGTGTTAAATTCGGGCGAAAAATTTTACGGCAAAATCGAATTGCTGAATGGCGACGCGAAAGTGATAAATTTGCTGGCGTTGGCGATTAAAAATATTTATGCTGCCGGTATGAAACGCAACCGCGGATTTGGGAAAATTGATTGCACGGCGAATTTTGCGGCTGGAACTGCTGAAAAAATTGTTGCTGATTTTTTTGCTAAGGAGGCGTGAATATGCACAAGCTGAAAATTTCTATTAAAACGCTGTTGCCGGTGGTGTTATCGACGCAGAGCAATTCGACGATTATGACGGAGACGCACGCGGCTTTTAGCGGCTCGATAATTCACGGGGTATTGGGAGCGCGCTATCTTGCATTGAAAAAAATCCTGCGCGAGGCAATAAATCATTGCGCGGTTACGGACTGGTTGACGGCGATAAAATTTACACGACGAAAATCAAAACGACGATGTTTATGCATATGAGCCGGAGTAGCGGCGATGAGCGCCTGGCGGGGCGCAGCACGGGCAGATTTACAATTACGAGGCGATTGACGCGGAGCAGGATTTTCAAAGCGAAATTATCGGCGACGCTGAAACTTTGCAGAAACTTATTGACAGTTGCGGCGAAAAATTTGTTGATTATATTGGGAAGTCGCGGTTCACTCAATACGGCAGGTGCTTGATAACTTTGGGCGAAGTTGAAAAAATTGTCGCGCAGGACATTTCGGGAAATTTTTATTTGAGATTGGACGCGCCGCTGATTTCCGAGGACAATTTTATCAGCGCGGAAAAAATTTTGCAGACTGAAGTTGTTGATGTTCTTGAAAAAATCTGTGCGAAAAAGTTTAAACTTGGGAAAATATTTAGTGCTGGTGTTGAAATTGAAAATTTTGTAGAGCCGTGGGGAATGAAGCGCCCGCGCGTTATGGCTTTGGCGGCGGGGACAGTTTTTGAAATTGCGGCGGAAAATTTGACTGACGCTGACAAAAAAATTATTTGCGAAAAAATTTACAGCGGATTCGGGATTCGCACTGAAGAAGGTTTTGGGCAAGTTCGGATTTGGCGCGCGCATAATTTAACCAAATGTAAGCCCGACGAAGTTAAAATTGCTAAGCCGGATGGTTAGACAACCGCACTGGCGAAAAAAATTCTGCTTAACCGCGTGCTTGAGCAGATTCGAGTTTACGCCAATGAAGACGCTGAAAAATTGCGCCCGCAACTTCGGCGCGGCAATTATACGCATTTCTTTTCGCGGCTGGACGGGCTTATTTCTGCGGACGAGGCAAATTTTAAACAGCGGCTTGAAGTTGAGATTCGCGGCGGCAGTTTGTTTCAAGATCATTTAAAAAATCTGCAGATGTCGAATGGGCAAAAATTTTTTGACGTACTGCTGGGAAATGCCGATTTGCCTTACAAGAGCCGGAATTTGGCGGCGGATTTAGGCGATTTTTCGGCGCTGCTTGACGAACTCGGAATTAAAATTGCTGACTTTGACGAAAAAATTTATCGTGAATACCTGCGGAATTATTTTCGATTGGAAGATTTCAAAGTGACTGGCAAGATTAAAATTACCGGCGAAATGATTTTGAAGTCGCCGCTGTTGATTGGCGATGGCGCGGGCGAAACTGCCGACAATTTCAAAGATATTCACGTGTTGCGGAATCACGCGGGCGCGGCGTTTATTCCAGGGACTTCGATTTGCGGCGTCCTGCGCGAATGGCTGGCGAATAATAATCCGGCGCTGGTTGAGAAAATTTTTGGTGATATGAATAAAATGCAAAGTTCGATACAGATTGAGGATATTATTTTGGCGGGCGGCGAAATAATTTCCCGCGACGGTGTTAAAATTGACGGCGTGACTGGCACGGGCGTTGACGGCGGCAAATATGATTATGAAGCGATTGACAGAGGCGCGCGCGGCGAATTGAATTTGCTGATAAATTTGCGCGGCTGTCACGACGAAACCAATATTAAAAATTTCGTGGCAAAATTGCTTAGAAAACTTGAAAATGGTATTCAATTAGGCGCGTTGACTTCCAAAGGTTTTGGGCTTGCCGTTACAAAAAATTTGAGCGCTGAGTTTTTCGATTTTCGCAAAAAGGCTGACGTTATCGCTTGGCTGACTGATAAACCTGCAACCACAGCGATTAAACCTGTCGATGAAAAAATTTCCGCCAGCGCAAACGATTTTATTGTTGACGCCGATTTTGTTTTCAATTCGTCTTTTATTATTCGCGATTATGATACTAATGAAAAGGTCGGCGAAAGTAAAATTTCTGCCGTGAGTTTGAAAAGCCGCGATGATTTTGTGATACCGGCGACGAGTTTGAAGGGAATTTTCCGCCATCGCGCAGAATACATTTTGAGCAAATTGGAGCTTGATAAAAATCTGCTTGACAAATTAATGGGTGCGTCGGAAGGCGACACTAAAATTAAGAGCCGATTATTTGCACGTACATTTTGAGATTGTCGACGCGAAAGATTTTGAGGCGGGGCTGGCGATATTTTTGCTGCGCGATTTGTGGTTGGGAAATGTGGCGATTGGCGGCGAAAAATCCATTGGGCGCGGCACTGTTCGCGGCGTTTGTGCCAAGATAAATTTTCGCGGCAAAAGTTATGAGTTGGACGCGAGCGGCAAAGTTATTTCCGGCGATAAGGCTGAACTTGCGAAATTTGCGGCGGCTGTTAAGAATTGGAGTGATAGCGAATGAGCGGCTTAGATTTGGCTAAAAAAATTGGCTTGAAACTTTGCGAAGGCAAGAGCATTTTTGAGCCGGTTGAATGTTCCTTGAGCGGCGTTAAAGATTTGACGCGTGAAAAATTTCAAGACTCTCGCGCAGTGTTGATTGCGTGGCAGATTGCAGGTATTACTTGGGGCGAATATGACGGCGAAAAGATTTTGACTCGCGCAGAGATGACGCCGGAGCAGTTGTTTGAATTGAGAATTTTTAATGAGACGGCGGAAATTCATATGAAGCGGCGCGCCGATAAATTAATTGGTCGGTATGTCCAAGATTTGGAAGGCAAAGGTAATTTTTATGTGGATAGTTTTTCGCGATTTTGGGGCGAAAAAGACGCGGCGGCTGACGGCTACGTAAATCTGCGCGACAAACAGCGTAAACTTCAAATGGAAATTCCCTGCGCTGAAAATAAATTCAAATGGTATGGGCTTTTGACGCGAAATTACATTGACAGCGACGCGGAAACTGGTTTGAGCGGCTACGTCGATTATAGATTTGTGGCGATTGAGCCTGCTGGAGGTGTTAAAATTGGCTAGACAAACTTTTTCGCTTAATGACTACGGTAAAAAATTTGGCAGTTCGCCGCAAAAAAATAATGCGCCCGAAAAAAAATCCGGCGGCTATCGTCCGCAAACTGTCGAAGTCCCGAAAAAAAATGCAACTGCGCCTTACAATTTTGTATCATTGCCGGATAAACCTTTGCCGTCCGAAATTGGCGACGTAAAATCTTTCAGTGAGCATATTCAAGAGCGCGGGAATATCAGCGGCGAAATTTTGTTAGACATTGAAGCGTTGACGCCGCTTTTTATTGGCGGGAATTTGGCGGACATTGCGAAAAGTTTTGCGCCGCTCGGTCAGCCGATTATTGCGGGTAGCAGTTTGCGCGGTATGTTCAAAAATATTTTTAAAATCGTGACGTGCGGGAATTTTCGCGGCAAGACTGACACGCAACGCAAAGGCGAAGATTTTAACGACGAACACATTTATTATCGCTGCATTACGAAAATTAATTCGCTGCCTTGGACGCGGGATTTGAACGCGCTTTACAACGGCAGGATGATTAGCGACGCTCGCGGCAATGACGGCAAAATGCATCCTGTGAAAAATGCGCGCCCTGGTTTTTTGATTTGCACGACCGATAATAAATTTTACATTGCACCGACGACGCATTCTGACAACCGGATTTTAATCACTGAATACGAAAAAACTTTCAATGAGCGCGTCGAAATTCGCGGCGACAGTCATATTGCCTGGCACGGCAAAAACGCTTACATTATTACCGGCAGTCAACCGGAGTATAAACTTTACGATAAAAAATCTTACGAAAAGCTGACCGGCGAGCAAAAGAAAAAGGCTGGCAAGCAATTTATTCGCTTTACGAGCATTGATTATGTTGATTGGAACAGGGCGAATTGGCTGGAAATTTCCGATGAAGTCCGCGAATCTTACGAGCACGACAGAAACCGCCGCGGCGTCAATCTTTTCAAGGCGAATGGAATTTTGAGTCGCGAAGAAGTCGAAAAATTAACTGGTAAAACTTTTCCGAATATCAAAACGCTTGTGCCGTGTCATTATCTGGAGGAAGGCGGCGCAGTCACGGCGTTTGGTCACGGGCAATGTTTTCGCATTCCCTATGAAAAATCTATCGGCGATGCTGTACCGAAAAGTTTGCAGGGCGGCACGATTGATTTTACCGACGCGGTTTTTGGCTACGAAAAATTTTGGGCAAGCCGCGTTTGTTTTGAAGACGCTGTACCGATTGGCGAAATTCGCACGCTGGAAAAATCCGCCGCTCATCCGCTTATGCAGCCAAATCCGACTTCATATCAGCTTTATCTTCAGCAGAATTTGAAAACCGACACTGAACATTTAAATCACTGGGACAAAGTTAACGCGCAGATTCGCGGCTACAAAATGTATTGGCATTGCGGAGTTGCCGATTGGAAGGCGACCGCCGCTGAAATAAATCTTGACAAGGACAAAGAATCAGATAAACGTATGACGAAAGACTTAACGCCGCTGGCTCGTGGCGCGAAATTCAAAGCTAAAATTCGCTTTAAAAATCTGAGCGTAATTGAACTCGGCGCGCTGATGATGATTTTCGATTTGAATGGTGCGCAAAATGCCGCTTACAAAATCGGACAGGGCAAACCGCTTGGCTTCGGCAGTATCAAAATTACGCCGCAACTTTTCATTGAATCTGAAACCGCCTACACTGAGCTTTTCGACGGCGACGGCTGGAAAAATCCTTATCGCGCAGAACAGCCGGATAAATATCTTACCGCTTTTAAAAAATATCTTGCCGATAAAAATATGCTGGCGACGTGGGAAAAAATCATGCAGGAGCTCAACGCAATTTTGAATTGGGGACAGACTGAGCAAGAAGGCTGGCTCGACAAAGTTAAGCCAATGCGCGGCAAATATAACGGTAAAACTTTGGAACTTGACGAACGCTTTAAATTTAGAAAGCCGTTGCCGAGTATTTTGGAGATTGTGAAATGATCGGCGCGGCGGTTTACGAATTGCGGGCGAAAAATTCTGCGCGACTGCCTTTTATAAATGGGCGGCTTATGCACGCGGCTTTTTTTAAAATTTTGCATGAAGTTTTGCCGGAGCTTGAAAATTTTATTCACGAAAAATTAAATATCAAGCCGTTCACGGTGTCATTTTTGAATCCGCGAAAAGATTTGCCGAATTTTGAGGAGCGCTGGGAAGTTCGGAGCGGCGATAAATTTAATTGGCGCGTCACCGGTTTAAACGAAAATATTTTGCGCGCGATTATGGCTGTGCCGATTGGCTATGAATTGCAGGCGGGCAATTTGATTTTGAGCGTGGAAGATATTCAGTCCAAAATTTTGACGGCGGAAGATTTTATTTCGAGCGTCAAGGAACTTTCGCCCGCGACTGAGATTGATTTTGAATTTTTGACGCCGGTAAGTTTCCGCATTGATAATTTTGATGCGCCGTACCCTCGCGCAGAATTAATTTTCGCGTCGCTGGCTGACAAATGGACGCAGGTACAAATGCCCGCCGCTGTTGATAAAAAATTTATTCGTGAAGTGGCGGCGCAAATTCGGCTCACTGAATGGCGCGGGCGCAGTCGGAAATTTTATAGCGGCAGTGACAGGGGCATATTGGCTTTTTGGGGCAATTTCCGCTACAATTTAAGCGCGCTGGATTCTGACTTCAAAAAAGTTTTTATGTTGCTGGCGAAATTTGCGGAATACGCGGGCGTCGGGCGGTTGAGCGCTCAAGGTTTAGGTCAAACGCGGGTAATTTTCCGATGAATTTTCAAGAGGCAGATTCAGTTTGACTGGATTTATTAAAGATTTTCTCGGAATCCAAAGGCGACGCGGTTTTCTGGTAGTTTAAGAAGGTGTAATTATGGGGATGCTTTACTTGTTATCGGTGGGCAGTTCGGCGAAATTATTGAATTGACGGCGATTATTTTTGAGCTGTTAGAGTTGAGCATTCCCGTTATTTACATTGACGAATACGGCAAAATTCTCGGCAATCTTTGCAACGAAAAACAATCTGCCGCGCGGCTTCTGCGGCAAATTGAAATTTTCCGTGACGCCAATAAACAAATCGCCTTGACGCAGGAAATTATCACCGAAAAAATTAATAATCAGCACAATCTTTTGAAACAGTACGCGAAAACTAAGGACGCCGATAAACTCGCGAATAAGATTAAGCGGCTGAAAATTCAAGCTGAAAAAATTCCCACGCTGACTGACATTGACGAAATACGCGGCGTTGAAGGTATGTCGTCGAAGATTTATTTCAGTGCGTTTCCGGAGCTGATTGATTTAACGCGGTGGAGCTGGAAAGGGCGCGTGCAACATCCGGCGACAGATCCGATTAATGCGCTTTTAAATTACGGCTATGCATTTTTGGAGCGCGAAGTGCGAATTGCGGTAGCGCTTGCGGGTTTAGACGCGCGCATTGGGTTTTTCCATTCAAATGACGGGCGCAAAGACGCGCTTGTTTTTGATTTAATGGAGCTTTTCCGCCAGCCGGTTATTGGTAGATTTGTGCTGAATGTGCTGAATCGGAAAATG
>CAJOIB010000045.1 GCA_905234705.1 uncultured Selenomonadaceae bacterium
TTGATTCTAAAACGCTGATGGAAGATTTGAAGATTCAGCTGGACGAAGTTTACAAAAAATCCCAAGGTTTCGTCAAGGGCATAAAAATTTTGAGCGAAGGCAAAGTTGATTCGTCCCTTTACAAAGTGCAGGCGCGAATTGACGTTGACACCAGCCCGAACGGTAAACTCATTGACGAACTGACGATGATTTTGCAGCTGAATGATCCGCGAATTGCCGTGGTAGTTTTCAACATTTCAAACAATCCGCCAAATCTGCGCGATGTTTTTGCTGAAGGAGCTTTATCCGACAAACTTTTGAGCCTGGGCTTCAATCACGTTGTGGAAGCCGAAGTTGACAGCGAGGGAAAAATTTCAAATACGAACGCTGATTATCTTGTTGTTGGCAAATATAACAGCCTTACCAAGAATGTTGTCGTTCCAAGATTCGGCAGCAACCAGCAAAATTCCGCCGACGTGGACACCGGCTTGAAAAATGTCCAGGTGAATTTGAATTTAACCGTGCTGAAAAATGATACTGGTGAAAAGATTGGCACATTTTCTGTTGCGACGAATATTCTTCACGGCGACCAAAACCAAGGTACTCAATTAGCCGTCGCGCAGGTTTCCGCTCAAGCCGCTGAAAAACTTGCCGATACTTTTAAAAAATTTAGTTCCCAGCCTGTTCAAGGGCTTACCTTTACAATCAGCGCAAATAATGAAGAAAATCTTAACCAGTGCATTGAAGAAATTAGGGAACTTGGCATGGTTAACGGCGTCTACATTCGCGGGATAACTGGTAATGAGGCGGTGCTGACGATTGATTCGGCGCAGAAACCGCACGCAATTTTTACGGCGCTTAAGGCTCGTACGAAACTTAAAATTTCTATCGCGAATATGAGCGCTAACAGTTGCAGATTGAACATCGAATGACGGAGGCGAAATGACAATGCGAAAAATTTTTCTGTTAAGTTTAGCGGCGTTTTTTCTTATCGGGGTAAGTTCCGCGCTGGCAGAGCCGATAATAGAAGAAGGCTTGAAACACTCGCCGAATGTTTCAGTTTTGCCATTTAAAGACAAATCTTCGATACCAAACGAAATCAGCAATAAAGTTGCGTTAAGGGACGCCTCAATCGTATCAGACTTTTTGTTATCGCGCCTTTGGCACACCGGAAAATTCGGAGTATTTGATCGTGAAGATTTTCAAGACGCGTTAGACGAAATCAAACTTCAAAATAGCGGACTGACAAGCAACGAAGCGCAAGCTATGGTCGGCAAAATGGAAAATATACAGTACATCGTTAAAGGCAGTGTTACAAATATCAGTTCCAAAAATACGCCGGTGAGTGTGTCCAAAATTGCCGGTGTCAATAAACAAACCGTTACCGCAACTATTTCTGTGCGTTTTGTCAACATTGAAACCGGTAAAACCGTGCTGATAGCTGACGGCTGGGGCGAATCTTCGCGCGGCTCTGCCGAATTGGATATTAACGCGAAATTTTATGAAACGCCGGATATGTACAAAATTTCTATTGGCAGCAGTGAAGTCAATCAAATTCAGGTGCGAAATGCGCTCTACAAAGCGGTGATTGATGCTGTCGAAAATAAAGATTATGGAATTTTGGCGCTGCTCGACGGCTCGACCAAGCAGAGGAAGGTTTAAGCTATGACTGCGAAGATTTTAATGCTGGCGTTGCTGTTTGGTATGTTTAATTTTAATGTGGTGAATGCTGAACAGGCGGCGGCGGCTGAATATCGGCGAATTTTCCGCTCCGGCAATTTTTATGTTGAATTTCGCGACAAATGGGGTACGCGGATTTTAGCCGGCAAAAATGGTATGCGCGTCGAAAGAATGCGCTATGACGCCGAGAGCGGTTCAATCGCTTGGTTTAATCCTTTGGGCGCAATTTTTGTTGGCGAAGATAAAAATCCCGAAGTCCTTTACCGCAACGGAAAATTTTATCAGTTCCTCGAAAAAAAGAAGGCTCTGGTTTGCGACGCCGATAAAATCAATCACGAAAATTTAAATCCGCGCGACGGCTGGAATAAAATTTCTCAAAAGTTGGCGCTGCCGGACGAATTGGCGATTTTCTATTGGGAAGATACATTTCGATGGAGTACGCCCGCAATCGCCGCGCCGGTTTTTCAAGAGTCCACCAGGAAAAAAATTGACGGCAAGGATTATGAATGCGACCGTTACGCCTGCGAGATAAAGAATTTGGCGGGCGGCGACACTGCCTCTTTGGTTTACGAAATGTTTTACAAGGACGGCAAATTGTTTCGCGCAGAAAGTTACCTTGTTCGGGGCGGCACAACTTATCCGCTGAACGTTTTGAAGGTACAGAAAATCCAATCCGAAATTCCCGCGGACACTTTTAAAATCGAAAAAAATACTGAACTTTACGCAGCAGGCATGGGCGATATAAACGACCTTTTGGAGATACCGGTAAAAATCGGCACAATGGAGGCTGAAACGTTATGAAGAAATTTTTAATCGCCGTCCTGCTGATTTTTTTATCTGCGGCGGAAGTTTCGGCAGCAAAGATTGACATTTACCGCGATATGTTGTTGCGAAATTCCTATACCATTCGCTATGAAAATTTGACGCCGCCGCCGCGCGTTACTAATCGCGACAGAGTTGAACTTTACGGAAAAAGCGGATTAGCCTCCGCGGAAAATGATTATTTGACCCACAAACCTCAAAGCGGCGTGGTTGTGGCTGACGGACAGACTCGCTACGAAGAAATTGGTAATGAGGATTTTAAGCTTTGCCGATTCTCGAAAGACGGCGAGGATTTTGTTTTTAGCAAGTACAAGAAGAAAAATCGCTGGGAATATTTTGGTACGCGGAAAAATCGCGTTGCTGCCAATGAAAAAAATTATCTGGCTGAAATTATCGAGGGCAAAAGTTACGGCGACGCTGATATGTCCCGCTTGCTGAATGCCATATTGCCTAACAGCGAAAAGAGCGCCCAAAATTCCGGTTACCGATTTATCGCGCAGGGCAAACTTGCTAACGGGCTTTTTTACGAAGATTATCGCTCGGACGATAACGGCGAGACTGAAGTTGTGCGATATTATTTTTCCGGAAATAATTTGGTGAAAATCGCCGCCGCCTCGTACCATAAAGACAGCAACGGGAAAATCGACGGACGCAAATGCATTATCAAAATCCAAGAATTTTCTTCGACGCCGGATAAATCTCTGTTGAAATTGCCGGAGGGTGTTAAGGATGAAACTAAACGCAAGAAACATTAAAGCGCTGTTGATTTTGACTTTCGCGGTGATTTGGTTAATTCCTGCAACGACGACTGCGCGAGAAAAGCCAAGTTGCGTTTTTCTGAAATTCACCGACGACACGCGCTACGACCAACTGAATACCGCGGAAAAAATCTCGGAGATGGTTGCGCTTAGGATGTACGCCGCAAAAGATCGTTTCAGATTTCCAACCAAAGACATTGTTGACGCGCATTTGGAGGCGCGGCTGTACGACGAAAAAATTGACGAGCTGACGCGGTTTGACGCAGCGATAAACAGCGGCGATTACAATAAATTTTTTGAAGGCGACGGTTTCAACGAAAAAAAAGCGCAGTCGATAGTTACCGCGCAGGTTGGGCAATATATCACGCCGGAAATTACCGCGGAAATCGGCAGAATTCATAACGCCGAATATCTGATTCAAGGCACAATTATAAATTTGGGTACGGGCAGCTGGCTCAGCGAAGATTTAGAATTTGTCTCCGGCGCAATAAGTAATGTTGCCAAAGTGGCGAGTTCCCAAGCGTCAAATTTGTTTGGAAAATCTTTGAGCGCTTTGAAATTTCTTGGTGAAATGGGCGAAGTCAGCGTGACGATTAAAGGTATCGGTGTTCAATGCGACGTTCGCGTGATTAAGGCGTCGACCGGCGAAGTTGTTTGGAGCAAGCGCGTTGTCGGCAAAGGGCAAAGTAAATTCCTTGAAATTGCGTCAATCAAATTTGGACACGAAAAATTGTCCGACGCTCTTTATAACAAAGCGCTGAATGACGCGGCGGATAAAATTGTAAAGGCGATGATTGCCGATATGGACGCGAATAAACTTTTTCTGAAATGAGGGCTGAAAATGTTGAAACGTATCTGCGCGATAATTTTTTGTTTGGCGATTTTCGCGAATATTTGTGAGGCGGCGGAGAATGACAATCCGCGCGTGGCGGTAATGGATTTGGGCGTTTATGGTTCAGATGGCGCAAATATCGGAATGATGGCGTCAGAATTTCTTGCAGAGGCGCTTTTTTATACCGGACGTTTCAGTGTAATTGATTGGGAACGCGTCCAAGAAATTTCCGAGGAAAATTTGACAACTTCGGGGCTGATTCCGCTCAGCGTCGCCCGCAGAATTGCCAAAATTATCAACGTCGATTATCTGATTTATGGCAATATGAGCGGCGTCAACAGTCAAGATTTGACTTTTGAAATTGCAGGCAACGGCGGACATATTCGCTCTGTGAAATGTTCTATGATTGTTCGAGTGATGGACGTTAAAGCCGGCGAAGATATTATTTTCGTGAAGGGCGAGGGCGTGTCAAAAACCTCGGAACTCAAGGCGAATACTAAAGGTTTAAAGATAAGCATTGGTGGTAAAGAAGTTCCTACTATTTGCGTTAGAAATTCTGTTTATAAAGCTTCACGCGACGCGGTGGATAAAATCGTTGCAGATTTTTTCAATGAGCCGCCGACGAAGAAATGAATCTTTAAGGAGGTGAGGCCTATGCTTGTTTTGTTCGAGGAAGTTTGATTTATATTTGAAGGGAGGATTTTAAAATGTTCGACAAAGCCAAAAAATTTATCATTTTCACGGTTGTATTGGCTGTTGCCGTTATTTTTAGCGGCATTAATCGAGCAGAAGCTGTAAGTATGCACATTCCCGAAGGCGCAAGCATCAGAAACACTGTTAACATTCTGAACCTTGCTAAGAAGACCGACGGCTTTATTGAGGGCACGCGCTATAACGGTAGTGGTGAATGTCGTGGTTTTGCCAACAAAGTTTATCAGCGGCTTTTCGGACTCACCATTTCCGGCTACACCAATAGCAATTACGGCGTAGAGAATTATAGTGGCTCACGTGTTGTTGGACAGCTTTTTGATTTTAGTTCGAATGACGCTGAAGCTGTAAAAAATTTATTCTGGAATGTGAAGCCAGGCGCGATTGTTCAAATGGGGCGGCGTTACAAATTAAATAGTAAAGGTAATGCTCCCAAACCTCACACGGCGATTTTCTTTTACGCGGCAAATGACGGCAGCGGCTGTACTTTTTATGAAGCGAACGCTGACGGCAGAAATACCATTCAAGTAAATTTCTATACTTGGGCGCAATTAGCCGACAGAAACAAAGGTTTTACGGTATACGAGCCGATTAATTATCCAAATTGATGAGGGGGTTTTTTTAATGTTGAAGAGCAAAATTTTAGCCGCAATGGCATTCGTCTTCACGCTGATTTTCGCGGTAACTGCAATGGCTGATTATCAACGTTACGCGGACAATACCGTTCCTGCGTATCGCGACGAGGCTTTGACGAATCGCACGGGCAATGAGCGAGTTGACCGCGGCGATTTGGTAACTGTTCACCAGGAAACCAGCCGCGCCTATGAAGTTACCTATCCGACGCCCTCCGGTCCAAAACGTCGTTGGGTTTCTAAGAGCATTTTCAACGATTCAAATGACGTTCGTCAAAAGTTGCTCAACGCTGTTTTTGGACGTTCGGGCGGAAGAATTTCTTGTGATTTTGACAGCTATGTAAATACACCTGGACGCCACGAGGGTATCGATATGGTTTTGTCAAACGGCGCTGAAATACACGCGATAGCTTCCGGTGTCGTGACCAAAGCCGGCGGCGACAGAATCAACACCGTTGCAATTTACGATTCCGCCAATAACAAAACTGTAGTGTATTTGCACATGGGCTCTATTCGTGTTCAGGAAGGGCAAACCGTCAGCAGAGGCACTGTAATTGGTACTCAAGGTAGCGTTGGCGCATCTTCTTCGCACATTCATCTTGAGGTACGTGACGGACAACGCAGAGCTGCTGCCAAAAGTGTAAACGACCCAACACTTGACAACAGCAATCCGTATCCTTATTTGGAACGCATATTGTAAGACTTTCGTTTATTTAAATTCGGAGGTGATGCCTATGGCGTAAACCCTTTTCAAATTTGATTTTTATTAATCGAGGAGGATTGATTTCAAATGTTGAAGAGAAAAATTTTAGCCGCAATGGCGTTCGTCTTCACTATGATTTTTGCCGTAACAGCGATGGCGGATTATCAGCGTTACGCGGACAATACAGTTCCTGCGTATCGCGACGAGGCTTTAACAAATCGAACGGGCAATGAACGAGTTGACCGCGGCGATTTGGTAACTGTTCACCAGGAAACCGACAGAGCCTATGAAGTTACCTATCCGACGCCCTCCGGTCCAAAACGTCGTTGGGTTTCCAAAGATATTTTCAACGGCTCTAATGATGGAAATTCTAAATTGCAGGAGCTCATAAATCGTTGGAACGGCAGAACTTGGACTAACGGCTATTCGCGCAGTGGCAATACTGAGAAATATCTCAACTCCAGCGCTATTCAGTGTAAAGAATTTGCTTCATACATTTTCAACATTTTGTATGATACCGGCTACGTTGGCAGCGGCAGTACTTCTTCAAATTACTATAATTGGCGGCTGAATAATACTCCTGCGCGAGTTTATCAAGTTGCGGAAGTTCCTCAAACAAATAATCGCGACCAAGCCAGAGAGGCGTTTAGAAATTTATTTGCACAAGCTCAGCCTGGCGATTTCATACAAATCAAACGCGGCAGTGGCGGCGCTCATTCGGCTATATTCGTTAGCCGCACCGATAACGGCGTACAGTGGATTGACGCTAATGCTGACGGCGCTAATTCGATAAGACTTCAAAATTATTCTTACGACGATTTAGTTAAAACGACCAGCCGCGGCTATCAGTGGAATGTAGCTATGTCGCTTTACAGAGCCAGATAACGGGTGAAGATTATGGAAAATTTTAAGTTCAAAAAAATTATTGCGGCAATGGCGGTCGGCAGCGCGGTTATTTTTGGCGGAAATATTTTTGACAATGCGGCTATTGCAGCAGGCGCTGAAGTCAATGTTAATGTCAAAGTCAAGGGCGCGATTAATTGGGAAAAAGGCGCAAATTCAGATATTACAGCTGTTGGTATCAGTTTGAAAGATCCGCGCGGAATGGCAATGGCGCGTGAAGCAGCGATTATGGCGGCGCAGAGAAATTTACTCGGCACTGTTCAAGGACTGCAAATTGATTCTGATACTACAATGCGTGACCTTCAGATTGAAAGCGACGTTGTTCAAAGAAAAATTTCCGGAATAATCCGCGGCGCTCAAATTGTCGAAGAATATCCGACGGAAGACGGCGGCTATTACGTGAAAATGCGCATTCCGATTTACGGCGCGGACAGTATTGCCTCTGCCATAGTTCCGGAAATTGCGCCGGAAAATAAAAAGCCCTTTGAAACTGTTGACAAGCCTGCTATTAAACCTGCCGAAGTTCGAGAGATACAAAGCAATGATTACAGCGGCGTTGTAGTTGACGCTTCCGGATTAGGACTTCAGCCGACTTTTTCGCCCGTGATTTTCGATACAAACGGGCGCGCTATTTATGGCGTTGAAAATCTTGACCCCGATAAAATTGTCGAGCGTGGAATGGTGGACTACAGCAATTCTTTGGACGATGAAATTGCCAATGAGCGCGCCGGTGATAATCCGCTGGTTGTGAAGGCTGTTAAAGTCAACGACGCGAATACTTCAGCAAACAAAGTTAATGTAATTGTCTCAACAGAGGACGCGGATAAAATTCTTTTGGCGAATGAAAAATCCCACATGCTTGAAGATTGCGCTGTAGTTTTTGTTCGGTAAACTTTAGGGGGCTTTACAGTGTATCTCGGTAAGAAAAAAATTGGTAAGATTTTAGCGCATTTTTCTTTGAGCGTCGGAATCTTCGGCGGAAATATGAATTTGGCAAGTGCTGAACAGGTAGAAGATTCAGAGGCAGATACTACAGTTATTGTTAACAGTAAAAATTATTCCGGCGGTGATATAGATGGTAATGACTATACAGGAAAAACCTCTGGCAATGAGCTCGAAGTATCAGATGTAGATGTCAGTGGTAATATGGTTGACGCTACATTGGTTGGTGATTCTAATGAACAAGCTAATAGTAACAAGACCACCGTGAAAAATGTAACCGGTATTAGTTTTCTTCATGGTGGTTACGCCTATGGTTCAGGAGGAATAGCCAATTATAATACTGTGGATATTTACAACAGTGCAATTTATCATATTCATGGAGGGCATGCTGGTCTGGATGGTACTGCAAATTATAACACGGTGAATTTTTTTAGCGGCACAGTTTCAAGTTTAACCGGAGCGGGCTACGCTAATTCTGGAGAAGCCAGTTATAATACTTTGAATATTTTTGGCGGCACTCTTAACGGCACTACTCAAGGCGGTTATGTTATCGGCGCGGGCAAAGCAAATGAGAATGTTGTAAATATATATGGCGGAAAAATCACCGGCAATATTTATGGCGGTTATGTTGGTGCTAGCTCTGACAATAGCGAAGTTAAAAACAATGCAATTCACATTTACCCCGAAAACGACAAAACAACTGCCGAACTGGATTTAACCGAAGCAAATTTGTACGCCGGTTCTTTGGCGGGAAATACCGATTTGTACGGCTCTGGGAACTCGCTTAATATCCACAGAACAGATATTGTTGCAAAAAAAATCGGCGGCTTTGACCACTTGAATTTTTATTTGCCGAGTAACGTCACAAATGGCGCTCAGATTTTTACCTTGACTGACGGCTCAACTGATTTGAGCAATACCAAAGTTAATATATACGCTGCCAATCTTAACACAGGTGACACAATAAGATTGATTCAAAATAGTAATGGAATTGTGGCTGATGATGTTAAGATGGCTGATACTATCGCGCAAGGAATATCTTTGGAGCGTTCATTTAACATTAAATCAGTATATTCCAGTAGCGATTTAGCTTCCAGTGCTGACGAAGTCTCAAGTAACCCTATTGCTTACGATCTTGAAGTTGGGGACATTACTTCCAATGAACTTAAAAAGCAGACTGACATTCTTACCAGCGCGCAAGTTTCCGGTGCAGGACTTTTGGATAGCGGCGCGGAAAGAATTTATGATTGGTTGCCTCCGGAAGGCGTGGAAATTTCAAACAATGGCGTTAACAGCTTGCCAGTCACTGAATTTAGTCCGTTTGCCGGATTGGGCGGCAGTGTTTATAGAACAAAAACTTCTAACGGACAAAAAATTAAAAGCAAAAACGGCGGGCTTGATGTCGGCGTAGCGCGGCGTTTGCGGACTCATAACGGCTATTTTGTTTTTGGTCCAATCACCGATTACGGCAAAGATAATTACGATAGTCATTTGCCATACACCTTGGAAAACGGCACAACACACACCACTGACGGCTCGGGCAATTCGCATTATTTCACAGCTGGAATTATCGGGCGGCTTATCAATGACGGCGGAATGTACTATGAAGGAAGTTTTCGCGGCGGCAGAATGCACACAAGTTTTTCTAGCGATAATTTTTTAGTTAATGGCGAGAATATGCACGCTGATTATTCCGCGTCAATGCCTTGCTATTCCGGACACGTGCGCATTGGCTGGAAGAGTACAGTTGGGGGAAGCAGTGTGCTCGACGCTTATGGTATTTATGCTCTGAACAGGGTAGACGGCTTTACAACGCGCCTTTCCACCGGCGAAGAATATAAATTTAGTTCGTTAAGTAGTGGCAGGTCGCGTATCGGCGCGCGCTTAACTCGCGAATACCTCGATAATATTTGGTATTCGGGGCTGGCTTGGGTTCAAGAATTTAGTAGCGGCACTCACGGCGAATATATGGGAATGCCCACAGGAAAAGATAAATCGAAAGGTACGAGCGGCTTAATCGAATTGGGCTGGCGCAGAAATACTTCAAAAACTTCGAACACAATGTTTGATGCCTCTATGATTGGTTGGGTTGGTCATCAAAAAGGCGTGACATTCGCGGCTAAATATCAACGTGAATTGTAAAATCCTGCGCGAATCTACAATTTTAAGCTCGGCAGAAATGTCGGGCTTTTTTATTGCAATGAAAAATTTAAGAATATCGCCGCAGTCGGAGAACCGCCGCTTAAAAATTTAATTTCCCGCCCGCCGCCTCGTTTTTAAGGAACGACTAACCATTAAATTTGAAATTTTACCAAGTGCCAACAACCAATTTGCCGCAACCAGGAGAAGCGCAATTACCGCACTTGCCGGCGTAAACGCGATTCTGTTCTTTCTTAATTATAATGGGCTTGCGATACTGTTTTTTCACGGTGAAATCCTCCTTTCGAGAAAAATTGTGGACGGCGGCTCTCCGACGGTGACGAATTTTAATTTATCCTAATATCTCAGCGGCGGCTCTGGCTTTGACAAAATCTTCGCCGCAATCGGTAAAATCTCCGTGATTTTTATTAATCAAATCGGCAACGCAAACTGTGCAATATTCCAGATATTTGCAAGCGGCGCACTTTGAAGTAACTTCACGCATTCGGCGATTTTTCAATTTCCAATTACGCGCTTGTTCCCAAATATTTTTCAAGTTGTTTTCGCGGACAGAACCAAATACTTTATGAAACGTATTGCAGGGACGAACGCCGCCGAATGGATCTATCGACAAAGAATTAATTCCCGCGCCGCAAGACGCCCTGTCAAGCATTTGTTCGCGCGTAAATCTCGGCGCGCTGGAATCAGCAGTTACGTACTGGGAATTGAGCGCGTAAAATTTTTTATAAAGCTCCAAATCGCCAAGGGAATAATCGGCGGCGCATTTTTTTTCGTGACCAGAAATAATCCGCGGCGAAACCGTCACATAAATATTTAAACGCTTGCCGAGCTCAAAAAGACTTTTCAGCGAATCGAAATTCTGTTTCATAGCCACGCACTTTATAAAAGTATTGACGCCCGCGCTCTTGAACATCAGCGTTGCCTTCAAAGTTTTTTCGAACGAGCCCTTGACTCCGGTAATTTTGTCGTGTTCGGTAGCAATACCGCTGTAAAGGCTAACCGAAATGCCGTCGATTTTCGCCGCACAAAGTCTTTCAAAAACTTCATCTGTGAGCCCGACGCCCGTTGTGTAAATATTGACAATGAAACCCAGCGCCGTTGCATATTCAACAATATCGCACAAATCCGGACGCAACAAAACTTCGCCGCCGGTAAATAAAATACTGACACAGCCCATTTCGCGCGCCTGTTTCAAAATATCTTTGTATTCGTCAAGCGTCAATTCGTCTGTCGCGCAGAATTTAGGCGCGTCGTCGATGTAGCAGTGAATACATTTTTCAACGCAGCGGTACGTCAATTCAAAGCCGATTGAGAACAATTTATGTTCCCTGGCAAATTCTTCAGCAACTTCCGCCGGAATTTTATTTGACCATTGTGGTTCAGCGTAAGGATCTTCTTTGTCGTATAAAATTTTTTCGCTGATAAGTTCGTCGACAAATTCTTGAATATCGCTTTGAAATTCCGCCACGTCCGAAACTTCATAAATTTTCGCAAGGTGAGCGCAAATGTCTTGAATCGCACAATCCGGATTTTTCGCGCAAAAGTCTAGAATATCAAAAACAATCTCATTGAAAATATAATCCCGTTGCTCGTCGATACTGTGAACGTAAACTTTGTCGTCGAACTGGTGATAAGATACGCCTCTTACGATTTTCACGCTGCCACTTCCCTTGTCAAAAATTTTTATTTGTTTAGTATATTTGGTTGGCGCGGTATCGTCAAGTCAAAGTCTGTTTCATTTTTCGGCGTCTTCCAATAAAAAAAATCCTGTAGTATAATTACCGCAGGAATTTTTCAAGGAGGTTTGATTATGAGCAAAGTTGCAATTTTATTGGCGAATGGATTTGAGGAAGGCGAAGCGCTTTTCACAATGGACATTATTCGTCGCGCAGGTATCGAAGTGGATTCGTATTCGCTGGCAGAT
>CAJOIB010000046.1 GCA_905234705.1 uncultured Selenomonadaceae bacterium
TCAAAAAAATTCGCCCGTTAAAATTTTCCAGCAGACCCAATTTGATATTTTTTTCAATAACATCGCCGTAAATTTCAAAAATGCTCGTACCAAATTTTTCAGCAAAATCTTTAACGCTTAAACCTTTGGCGGTACGCAACCCCAAAAAACAAAATTCTTCCATAGCCGCACTTCGCGAAATGACTTCCTCAATCTCGGAAACATTTTCGCCAGCGCGGATTTTTTTTATGTAAGTGGCAACGTCAGCAATGTTTGAAGTACGAATTTTGCCGTCGTAACTGTGCGCGCCCGCTCCTACGCCTAAATATTTTGCGCCCGTCCAATATCCAAGATTGTGTTTGCTCTCAAAGCCAGCCTTTGCGAAATTGCTAATTTCATATCGCTCAAAGCCAAAGCGCGGCAATGTTTCAGTGATATAATCGTACATATCGGCGTCGTCCGGCAAAATTAAATTTCCTGCGGCGTACATTTCTCCAAATTTTGTATTCGGCTCGATCTCCAACCCATAAATCGAAATATGCTGCACGTCCTGCGCGATTGCAAACTCAATCGAATTTTCCACGTCAATCAAACTTTGCCCAGGCAAGCCGTACATTAAATCCACGCTGACATTTTCAAAAAATTTCTTAGCAGTCTGAATCGTATCGAGCGCCGTCATATAATCGTGAATCCTTCCCAAAATTCGCAACAGCTCATTACTAAAAGTCTGCACGCCAATGCTTATCCGATTAAAGCCAATCTCGCGCAGATTTCGCAAATAATTTTCGTCGACAGTGCCAGGATTAACTTCAATGGTAATTTCTTCCGCGCTGTCAATATTTATTTCGCGCAGGATTTTTTCAAGCTGACTGATTTTCAAAAGTGGAAAGGGATTAGGGATTAGTGTTTTTATTTCAGTGGTAAGAGCGTCGACATAAGCGGAAATTTCTTCGTCGCTGCCAACTTTGGAATTAAACGCGCAGTAATTACATTTTTTCGCGCAGAACGGAATATGCACATAAAGCATCATAATTTTTTCCTCAACGATAAATTTTTTAACAGGACAAGTCCAGTGGTAAATCTGAAATATCTTTTAAACGTTTGCCCAAAACTAAATTATTCAACGTTTCAACAATATCTTCTCTGCCTTGACGCCCAAATTCGTTAACAGCCTCCAGCATTTCATAAAGCGCAAAATGATATATACAATCTAAATCGCCCGTTCCAAGTGCGAGAGAAGCTAATCTCGAAGGCAACGGTTCACCTGTTACAACGCTATATGCGGCAAATGACCTTTTCGATTTCTTATGAGATTTAAAGCTTCGGTCCGGCTATTTTGAGCTCTATCACTGCGCATAGTCCATTTGGCAGAAATAGACGCGTGCAAGATAGGTTTGCCGCTATTTTTCTTGCGCAAATCCGACATTTTGCAAATACTATCGTCAATCAAAAATTCTTCGCAATTAATTTCCTCGTCCTCGCATAATTCACGATAAACAACAATATCCGGTGAAATCATATAGTCATTTCCGAGCACAGTTGAAAGTTGCTTGTGCTTTTCAATGATATCTGCAAGGTACGAAAGATGCTCATATTGCGCAAAATCTGAAATCTTCAATGAATTTTGATTACCTAAATTAGCAATACGCCAATTCCCAGGACGCAAATGTTTTAAGCTGGTAAAAGTACTCTCTATAAACTGCGCAGTAATTTTTTCAAAAAGTGTTCCAGCAGTTTGTCCTTTTAATTTGTTGTCAATTTTAGCGCCGAGATTATCCGCTATAATCTTTGCAATTATTTTTGAAGGCGTATTATTTGAATCAGCATTTGAAGCGACGCCGTCTTTTGTCAAAGTCAAAACTTTATTTTCGATTAACGATTGATGATAAATTTTGCGCGCCTCAGCTATCAAAGCGCTATTCATTTTCAAGACACCTCCGCAATTCGTCACCGATTCTTTTTGCAACAGGCGGCGGAAACGCATTGCCAATCATACGACACGCCTTAGTTTTAGATTTGCCAAAATCCCAATCAGGCGGAAAACCTTGTAAACAGGCAATCATCTCTTTGGTAAGGCGCGGCATTCCTTCAAAATTTTCTTCAGGCGCTGAATTTGCAATACCGCTACCGTCAACGCCCAAAGTTGCCCAGGCTTTTTTGGCTCGCATTGGTCCTAAATCCGGTCCGCCGTGCTTTTTACTGCCGCCAACAATCGTCGGAGCAATACCATTAGCCTTTTTCGCCCAAAGTTCAACGCCTTTCCAATTATTTTGTGCCATAAAATTTTTCAAAACTTCCCCGACTGTCGGCGGAGCTGTCAGATTTTTTTCCGGAAATGCAAAATTAAAATTTTCCGCGTTACGAATCCCGATAATAATTACGCGCGGACGAAGTTGCGGAACGCCAAAATCCGCGGAATTAATTAATTTCATATGAACTTTATAACCAAAATTTTCAATGGCGGTCAAAATATATTGGCGGTATTCGTCAAATTTTTTATCAAGAAAGCCGCGAACATTTTCAAGCATTATAGCGCGCGGGCGAATTTCTTTGATAAACCGCAACGCTTCCGGAAATAAATCGCGCTCGTCATTTTTCCCCAACTGTTTAGACGCTACAGAAAACGGCGGACAAGGAACTCCGCCTGCAAATAAATCTACATTTTGATAATTTTTGCCGCTAAAATTTTTGACGTCTTCACAAATTACATTCCAATTCGGGCGATTTTTTTTCAAAACCGCGCAATAATCCGGCTCATATTCAACAAGCGCCAAATGATTAAAGCCCGCCATTTCAAGCCCAAGAGCTTGTCCGCCCGCTCCTGCGCAAATTTCAACGCAAGACAGCATAATTTATACCTCGTCGCTCACCGTCAAAACCGCCATAAAAGCCTCCTGCGGCAATTCTACACTGCCAACAGCTTTCATGCGCTTCTTGCCTTCCTTCTGCTTTTCGAGTAATTTTCTTTTGCGGGAAACGTCGCCGCCATAACATTTAGCTAAAACATCTTTTCGCCGCGCCTTGACTGTCTCACGCGCTATTATACGCCCACCTATCGCCGCCTGCACCGGTATATCAAAAAGTTGTTCCGGTATCAGCCGCTTCAATTTCAATGCCAATGTCCGACCAACTTTCGCCGCCCGCGTCCTGTGAACAATCGAACTTAACGCGTCAACCAAATCGCCATTCAATAAAATATCCAGCTTGACTAAATCGGATTCAACATAAGCAACCGGCTCATAATCCAGGCTCGCATAGCCGCGCGTCATCGATTTCAGCTTGTCGAAAAAGTCATAGATAATTTCATTCAGCGGTATCTCGTAGGTTATCATAACGCGCGTTTTGTCGCCGCGCTTTTCTCTGCAAAGTTCCATAACCGCGCCGATATAATCACTTGGAACAATAACCGTCGCCTTGACAATCGGCTCTTCAACGGATTTAATTTCAGTCACGGGCGGCAACGCGGCGGGATTATCTATCGTCAAAATTTCGCCGTTAGTTTTATTCACCTTGTAAACAACGCTCGGCGCAGTCGTTACCAATTTCAAATTGTATTCGCGCTCAAGCCGTTCTTGCACAACGTCCATATGCAACAGCCCCAAAAATCCACAGCGAAAACCAAATCCCAACGCCGCTGAAGTTTCCGGCTCATAGACAAGCGCGGCGTCATTCAGCTGCAATTTTTCAAGCGCTTCTTTCAAATTATCGTAGTCAACGCTCTCAGTCGGATAAAGCCCGCAAAAAACCATTGGCACAGGCGCGCGATAACCCGCGAGCGCTTCAGCCGGATTCGCAGAATTTGTGATTGTATCACCAACGCGAACGTCCCTAACGTCTTTCAAACTGCCGCAAATGTAGCCAACTTCGCCCGCCTTCAATTCTTCAACTTCAGTCATATTCGGCGTAAAAATCCCAATTTCCGTCGCGTCAAATTCTTTACCCGTGGCAATTAATTTCAGCTTATCGCCTTTACGAACTTTGCCATTCACCAGCCGAACGTGAGCCACTGCGCCTTTGTACGAATCAAAATAAGAATCGAAAATCAGCGCCTGCAAAGATTTATCGGCGTCTAAAATATTTTCAACGCCTTCGCCGGTTTTCGCACTGCATTTAACGGCGTCGCTCGCGTCAAGCCCAATCGCCTCTTCAATTTCAGTTTTCGCCCGCTCAACGTCCGCACTCGGCAAATCAATTTTATTTATCACAGGAATAATTTCAAGGTCGTGGTCAAGCGCCAAATAAACATTCGACAAAGTTTGAGCCTCGACGCCTTGAGTAGCATCGACAACCAACAACGCGCCTTCACACGCCGCCAAACTGCGCGAAACTTCGTAGGTAAAATCCACGTGCCCAGGCGTATCTATCAAATTCAAAATGTATTCGTTGCCGTCCTGCGCGAGATATTTTAATCTAACAGTTTGCGCCTTAATCGTAATGCCGCGCTCGCGTTCCAAATCCATATTGTCTAAAATCTGCTCCGACATATCGCGCTTTTCGACTGTGCCGGTCATTTCGATTAACCTGTCAGCCAGCGTCGATTTGCCGTGATCTATATGGGCGATGATTGAAAAATTTCTTATCCGATTATCCATAAAAAAAATCTCCCTTAATGTTGTTCCGCTTATTATACACAAGATTTAATTTTTTGGAAACAACTTTAAAGGAGACTGCCATATTGCGATTTAATTATTTAGGAGCATTTTTCATCCAGACTTGAGAATCTTTTTTAGAGTTGGGCGTATTTTGCGCCATAACGCCAACTAATTTATGCGGCGTGTAAAGTTCTTCGAGATAGTTTATATCTTCAGCGGAAAGTTTCAAGTCAACAGATTTAACCGCGCCGTCGATATGATGAAATTTCGTCGCGCCAACAACGGGCGATTCAACTTTCGTCAAGAGCCACGCTAAAGAAATTTCCGTCATTGAAACAGAATATTTTTCAGCAAGCTCAATCACGCGCTCAATAATCTTTGAATCAATGTCAGCCGTTGCGTCGTACTTAAATTTGGCGTAACTGTCTTCTTGTAGGCGCTTGGAAGTTTCGCCTGGTTTCTTCGACAATCTGCCGCTAGCCAGGGCGCTGTATGGCGTCATTGCAATATTATCTTCAGCGCAAAAAGCCGCCATTTCGCGTTCCTCTTCGCGGAAAATTAAATTGTAGTGATTCTGCACAGAAACAAATTGGGCGAAATTATTTTTTTCAGCAAGCGCATTAGCCTTTGCCAGTTGCCACGCATAACAATTCGCAATTCCAATGTAACGGACTTTGCCAGCTTTTACCGCGTTATTCAAACCTTCTAAAATGTCATAAATCGGCGTCTGATAATCCCACATATGATAAATATACAAATCGACATAATCCATACCGAGATTTTTCAAGCTGCGGTCAATCATTTCTGCAACGTGAGCCTGCCCGCTGATTTTGTTTTCAATTTCTTCTGGAGTGCGCGGCAAAAATTTAGTGGCTACAAAGACTTCATCGCGTTTCGCAAAATCTTTCAGCGCACGCCCAACAAATTGCTCGCTGCTACCTTGCTGATAAACTATAGCCGTGTCAAAAAAATTTATCCCGCTTTCAAGAGCATGTTTGATAATTTCGCGGGAATCCTCCTCGCCCAGCGTCCAACTGTGCTGACCGGTTGCCGCATTGCCAAAGCCCATGCAACCTAAACAAATTCGCGAAACATTTAAATCAGAATTACCCAGTTTAACGTACTGCATTTATTTACCCGCGCCTTTCTGTTCAGCCATAAATTGCGTTAAAGGCTTGCCGCCTACGCCCCAATTATCAAGGTCGTTTTCCTTAACTAGAACATAGAAAAATTTTTCGTCAACGTTCAAAATTTCGCTGGCTTTTTTCGTGAGTTCCGCAATAAGTTTTTCCTTCTGCTCTTTGGTCGGGTGAACCGCCTCAACTGAAATTAACGGCATATAAATTCTCCTCTCAAATTAAAATTTTAACAACAGCGTCGCCAACACTCGCGGCACTTGCCGGATTTTGCCCCGTAACAAGCCGCCCGTCGACAACAACGTTATTGCTCCAATTTTCCGCGGGATGATGTTTCGCGCCGCGCTCAATCAATTTCGACTCAAGCAGGAACGGCACAATGTCAGTCGCCTCCGCGTCAGATTCTTCGCCATTCGTGAAGGAAGTTAAATTTTTGCCCGCAACCAAATAATTGCCGTCGCTTAACTTCACATTGACAAGCGCCGCTGGACCGTGACAAACTGCCGAAACAACGCCGCCTTTTTCATAAATCTCACGGGTAACTTTGTCAATCGCTGCGCTATCGGGAAAATCCCACATCACACCGTGCCCGCCCGCAAAAAATATCGCCGCGTAATCAGCCGGATTAACTTCCTCAAGTTTCAAGCTGTTATTGAGTTTGCGCTGAAAATTTTCGTCGTCCAGAAATTTTTTGTTAACAACGTCAATCGAACTTAAGCTGCTCGGATCAATCGGCGGTTTGCCGCCCTTAATCGACGCAATGACAGTTTCAAAGCCCGCCGCCTCAAATTTCGCCATCGGGTGAGTAAGCTCACTGAGCCAAAAACCAGTTGGAATACCGGTCGCGCCCTTAACTTTGTTGCTCGTCACCACGCACAGAATCTTTTTCAATGCAATCACTCCATTTTCTTTTCCCATTCGCGGATAGTTGAAACGTCAGCTTTGTCAGCAAAAGTTTCAAGTTCCTTAATTTCATCGCCAGAAAGTTTAACGTCAAGAACTTTTTCCAAATCCGTAACGTGCGGAATTTTTGTGACGCCGACAATCGGCAAAGTTCCCTTGCTAATCGCCCAAGCCGTTCCGATTTGTGCAACGCTCAGATTGTATTTTTCGCCAATTTTTTTCATAACTGCGATAAGTTCTTCAAGCTGCGGCAAAATCGGGTTATAAGTTTGCGCCCGCGCCGAGCCTTCGGGGAACGGATTCTTTGTATCATATTTGCCGGAAAGCGCACCCTGCTCCAAAACCATATACGCAAAAAATTTTATGCCATTTTCATTGCAATAATCCAAAATTCCCGAAGTTTCAGAGGAACGGTTAAGCAAACTGAAATGATTTTGCACGGCTTCAACTTTGCAGTCCTGCGCGATTAAAATTTCATTGGCGCGCTTCAATTCTTGCAAATTGTGATTCGATACGCCGATACTTTTAATTTTCCCGCTCTTAATCAGTTGCGGAAGTTGCGGAGTCCATCTTTCCACGTCCGCGGGATTGTGAATCCAATACACGTCAATAAAATCTGTGTTTAAGCGTTTCAAACTCGCGTCGAGCATTTTTTCAACCGAATTGTCATACATTCCGGCGATTTGCGGCGTAAATTTTGTTGAAATAATAATTTCGTCGCGATTCACAGTCTTAACAAAACTGCCGAGAATTTCTTCAGACGCGCCCATGCCATAAACCGTCGCCGTGTCCCACAAATTTAAACCGGTTGACATCGCCGTATCAAAAATCGGCTTTAAATCCTTTGCTTCGAGATTGTGACCAAAAATTTGATTGCCGCCAACTGTGCCCGTGCCCCACGCCCAAGCACCCAGCGCCACTTTAGGGAAATTTTTCATTGTACCGCCCCCAAAATTTTTTTTGCATTATCGGAATAAATTTTTTTCGTCCAGCGTCTTTTCGCTAATTCCGCGTCAAGCAGTGATTTTTTCTTCAGCAAAACTGCCGCCGGTACGTACGGATAATCCGAGCCATAAATTAAATGTTCCGCGTCCGTGATTTTTAAAAGTATGTCCATTTGCTCCGGTGTTGGATCGCCCGCTAAATCGAAGAATAATTTCCCCAAACCCGCCGAAATATCAACAGGCGGCATCATTTGCATTGACGCTAACATTTGGAACATTGCGCCCGCCCGCTGTTTCATGTACGGTAAAAACGAGCCACAATGCGGCACGACAAATTTTATCGCAGAAAATTTTTCCAGTGTGCCGTTCGCCAAAAGATTTAAAACTGCGCGAGTGGTATCCGCCGGATATTCAAACAGCGCCATTACTTTTCCAGTTACAACTTTTTCGCGTGGCAATTTTCGCGCAGGACTCGGATGCATAATCACCAGCGATTTTCTTTTGTTAAGTTCCTCAAAAATCGGATTTAAAATTTCGTCGCCCAAATAAACGCCGTCAGAATTACTCGCAACTTTTACGCCAAGCGCGCCGAGTTTTTCTGTGGCGTATTTAATTTCGGCGATTGAACCTTCAACGCTCGGCATTGGCAAAACCGCCACGAATCCAAATTTATCAGGATATTTTTTACAAAGCGCGGATAAATCTTCGTTAATTTCCCGTGCAACTTCGATTGAAATTTTTTCATTTTCAGCGCCGTTGTAAATGTGCGGCGTGGGCATTGATAAAATTGTGAAGTCAATTCCAGCGTCCGCCATAAATTTTAAATGAGCCTCGACCGACCATTGCGGCAAGGGAAATCCTTCTTCGGCTGGTGCGTCGATTTTTAATTTTTTTAAACCTTCGACGTATGACGGCAAAATTGCGTGCGCGTGAAAATCTATCCTTGGTGAAAATTTCTTTGCCTCAGTCAAATTAAAACCTCCAAACGCCATTGCTAAAATCCCTGCGCCGCTCAGTTTCAAAAATTCTCTGCGGTTCATTTCGCAACCTCACAACAATTTTATAATGCAGTTGTACGCCAACTCGTAAATCGTATGGTAAATAAAATCTGTCCCTGCGGCGTTCATTGCATCGATTTGTTTCTCATTCACTATCGCATATGGATAAATCCCATAAACAAATGGGAAAAATGCGTACAAGAAATTTTCTTTCTCCGCCGCGGATTTGGCAGGGAAAAATTTATCCAAACATTTTTTGACGGTCTTTAACGAATTGCCGTAAGACCTTTTGAAGTCGATTAAATTTTCCTGGCGGCTGTTCATTTCCATATCGAAGTGGTTCATCGACATCAATTTTAAAAGTTGACTGCGATTTTCTAACGACTTTGCAAGCAAATCCGCAAAATTTTCCGGACTTAAATTTTCATTGCCAGAAATAATCTCTTCCAACTCGGAAATCCAAAGTTCATATTCCCTCTGCAACAGCGCAAGAAAAATTTCTTCCTTCGTGTTAAAATAATTGTAAATAGACGTGCGCGTGAATGAAGTCGCCTTGCCAATTTCTATAATCGTAATGTCTCTGAAACTCATAGTTCGATAAAGTTTTTCGCAGGCGTCAATTATTTCTTTACGCCTCTCAGCAGTAAGTTCGGGCGAACCCTTTGGCATAATACGCACCTCCATTAAAAATCATTTTGACACATTGTCATTGAGTTTATTATAGTCATATTTTGACATCGTGTCAACAATGAAAATAGAATTTCGGACAATGGCGCTAACAAGATTTTCTTCCCAGATGTAATTGCCGCTGAATTTCCCAGCACTGCGCGAATCGTCTTCAGAAATCGCCTCGCCATTCATCATATAAATAAATCCGGTCTTAGTTTTCGGCACAAAAAAAATCCCTGACAACATCCCAAATGCCGCGCCGGTATGCCCAATCAAATTCAGCTCATAATCTTTACAAAGTCGCGCAGAACTTTTGCCGTCGATAAAATAAATTCCCAGCCCGTAACTCAGAATCGCGCCGCCGTAATTGTTGCCATTTTTGCCGTTATAAATCCAATGCGGCGTCAACATAGTTTCAATCGATTTTTCACTGAGAATTTTCCTGCCGCGATAAACGCCGCCATTCATGAGCATTTCCAGCGCGTGCGTCATTTCTTCAAAAGAAATCCTAAGCCCGCCTTGCGGTGAAAAAATCGTTGCATTCGTCCCTGAGCGATAATTTTTTAAATCATAGACCGCTTGAAAATTTTCGTCGTACGGATTTTGGAGCGAAATTGTATCCTTGGGCGGCTGAATCCCACGAAAATCATCAGCCTTGCCGTACCAATCGCCGCGTTCGTCCCAAATGCCGCGCAGATTTTTTTTCTGATAAACAGTACCGAGCATTTCAAATTCAGCGCGCTCAAAATTGCTCGGCACATAATCAGCCCTGGTTTCCAACTGCGATAAAATATTTTCCCGCTGATAAATATCAAAGCGCGTGCCAGTCACCGCTTCAATAATCGTACCCAACAGCCCGTAATTCAAATTGCTGTACTCGAAAAAATTTTCTTCCGCGCCAAAATGTTCGCCGCTCTCAAAATATCTGCCGTCCGGAGTAAAAAATTCTTTAACGCTGACATCCGGCGGTATGCTGTAAATTTTGCCGTCGCGCAGGGTTGAAGTATGACTCGCCAACATTCGCACGGTAATTTTTTTTTGCGGAAAATGCGGATTACGTAAATTAAAATTTAAGTACCGGCTAATATCTTCGTCGAGATTAATTTTGCCGCGCTCAACTAGTTGCAGAATCGTGAAAATCGTAAACATTTTGGAAATAGACGCCGCCCGAAATCTTGTCTGCCGCGTCACCGGTTTATTCAAATCGATATTTCGCCGCCCCAAAAATTTTGAATAAATCTCCGCGCCGTCCCTGTAAACGATAACGCCCAGCCCAGGAACTTTAACACCGCTGTCACCAATCATTTCTTCAAGCCCGTTGCTCAATTTGACGCGCCCCCTTAATTTTGTTATTATAGCAAAAATTTTTTTCGAGGGGTAATGAGTTTATTGGAAAAAACATTTTGCATTGCTGAAATTGACAACGAAATTTTTTCGCGAATTGACGGCAAATCTTACAGGAAAAATTGTCCCGTGCCGATTGCCGATTTACGCTACTTGAAACTTCTGCACAAAAATTTAAGCGGCGAAATTCTAATGGGCGAAATGATTTGCAACGCCCAAATTGCCGCCGCGCTCATCGACATTTTCAAAAAACTTTTCACGGAGAATTATCCCATTGATAAAATCCGACTCATTGACGAATACGACGCCGACGACGAACTTTCAATGCGCGATAATAATTCTTCGTGTTTTAATTTTCGTTACGTTTCTCATACGACTGAAATTTCGGCTCACGGTTACGGGCTGGCGGTTGATATTAATCCGCTTTACAATCCTTACATTAAATTTGTTGACGGCAAAAAAATTATCGAACCCGCGACTGCCGCTGATTTTGAAGACCGCGAAAAAATTTTCCCTTACAAAATTACTGAAAATGATTTGTGCTATAAACTTTTTGCTGAACACGGATTTTCTTGGGGCGGAAATTGGCTCGACAAGAAGGATTATCAGCATTTTTTTATTGAAGGTTTCGCGACTTCAGCGGTTAGACTTCCGCTTTAACAAAAATCAATTTGATATGCAAAGTCTTCGACTTTAATTGTGGGTAAACCACTGAAAGGAAGTATTGATGTGAAAAAAATTTTTGCAATGGCGCTGATGATTTTGACGGCGCTAATGACGGGTTGCGGCGGCGAAGAATCCGCGGGCAACGGCAGATTGAGCGTTATGCTGCAGTCAAATATTGTGTCATTAGACAGCGCGCAGGCGACCGACTCTGCGTCTTTTGAAGTTATCGCTGATTGTATTGACGGCTTGATGCAACTCGACGCGGACGGCAAAGCTATTCCGGCTCTCGCGCAGAATTACGACGTTTCGGAAGACGGCAAAACTTATACATTTCACCTGCGCGAAGCTAAATGGGCGAATGGCGACGAAGTTACCGCTGAAGATTTTATATTCGCGTGGCGGCGTCATTGCGTCGAATCCAGCAAGTACGCTTACATTATGGGCTCAACCGTTGCCTGCATAAAAAATGCTGACGCCGTTATTCGCAAAGAAATTGACGCGGAAAATTTGGGCGTTTATGCAATCGACTCAAAAACTTTGGTTGTCGAACTCGACGCGCCGGTTTCATTTTTCCCGTCGCTGATGTGTTTCCCTGCGTTTTATCCGATTAACGAAAATTTTTATAATAGCCTCGAAAAAAATACTTACGGTACAAGCCCCGAAACTTTTTTGTCGAATGGCGCATTTAAGCTGGCTGATTATGTTCCTGGCGCGGCAAATATCCAGCTCGTAAGAAATGATTCTTATTGGGACGCCGCCCGTGTTGAACTCTCAAATCTGCAGTATCAAGTTGTTTCTTCGTCCGATAACGCTTTGACTGCTTTTAAAAACAAAACGCTCAACCTCGCGGTTATCAACGGCAATCAAGTTGTTAATGTTAAAAATGACGCCGAACTTTCCAAAAATCTGCAGACAATTCCCACCGGACTTTTGAATTACCTTTCGTTTAATCAAGACTATAAAAATAATCACGGCGGCGCGCTTGCAAACGCCAATCTCCGCCTTGCAATTTCCAATGCTATCGATCGTGAATCTCTCGTTGACAATTACGTTATGAACGGCTCACAGGCGACGTACACGGCTATTCCGCTCAGATTTGCGCCCAATGCTAAGACCGGCGAATATTTTGCTGCCGACCAAAAACAATTTTCTGACGTGGTAAGTTTTGACGTTGAAAAGGCGCGCGGATTTTTGGAAAAAGCTAAATCTGAACTTGGGCTTGAAAATTTTAGCCTTGAATTGATTTACGCCAATGACAGCGGCGATACCGTTGTGAAAGTCGCGCAGGCGATTAAATCTCAAGTTGAAGAAAATTTGCCAGGCGTGACGCTGAATCTTCAGCCGATGCCCAAAGCTGAATATCTCGACAGAGTTACAACTAACAGCTACGATATTGCCATTACGAATTGGGCGCCCGATTATGACGATCCGATGACATTTTTCACGCTGTGGACGACTGAAGGCAGTGAAATTGCCGAGCATTGGAGCAACGCCGATTACGATAAAATTATTTCCGATTGCACGACGGGCGACCTTGCCGCGCAATATGACGAAAGATGGAGCGCTATGTATGACGCCGAAAGAATTTTGCTGGAAAATGCGGTTATCGCCCCGCTTTACACAAACGCCATCGCAAATTTAATTTCAAGCAACGTCAGCGGCATCGAATTTCATTCCGTGGCGATTGAGCGCGCTTATAAATCCGCTAAAGTACAATGACAAAATACATAGCTAAACGCCTCATAATGTCGCTTTTAACGCTGTTTGCAATAATTTTCGTGCTGTTCATTTTAATCCGGATAATGCCAGGAAACCCCTTCCCCGTCGAACGAATGAGCGCGGAAATGATTTTGCAGAAGCGGCTGGAACTTGGGCTTGACAAACCAATTTTAGTGCAATTCGCCGATTATATGTCAATGTTAATGGGCGGCAGTTTCGGCAATGGAACTTCGCTTTACAACGGCGCGCCGATAAAACCGATAATGCTCAAATGCTTAGAAAACTCATTTAAAATCGGTGTGCTGTCCATATTATTCGGAACTTTGGTCGGGTTGATAATCGGAATAACAGCGGCACTTCACCGCGGAAAATTTTTGGACGGCTTATGTACAATCGTATCGATTTTGGGCGTGTGCATTCCGTCATACGTTTTTATGATATTCCTGCAGTACTTTTTTTCGTACAAAATCCCGCTGTTCCCGTACTTCTTCGACCCGTCAAGATTTTTATCGTCAGCAGTAATGCCAGCAATGTCGTTGAGCCTGTTTGCAATTTCGACAGTGGCGCGTTTCACCCGAAATGAAATGGTCGAAGTAATGAACAGCGACTACGTAAAATTGGCGGAAGCGAAGGGCTTGTACGGTTTGCAATTAATTAGGCGGCACGTACTAAGAAATGCGCTGATACCAATCGTCACGGTAATAGCGCCGCTGGTTGTCGATTTGCTGACGGGCGCGATGGTTATTGAAAAAATTTACGGTATAAATGGCGTCGGCAAATTAATGGTAGACGCGATAGCAGGGCAGGGCGTCGACTACAATTATGTTTTGGCGCTGGGAATAGTATTTTCGGCGCTGTATATCGGGATAATGCTGGTGCTGGATATTTTGTACGGGATAATCGACCCGCGCATAAGATTAGCGGCAAAGGACGGTTGAATATGGGAAAAATTTACACGCCGCAGGACGGAGATTTTGAATTTATTTCTGGGCGCGATATGAATGTTGATACAAATTTTGCGTCGCAGGGGTATTGGAAAGGTGTTGCGATTCATTTTTTCCGCAATAAATTTGCCGTGACCGGTTTGATTTTGGTTAGCGCGATAATGATTTTGGCGATTTGCGCGCCGCTCGTCAGCTCATACAGCTATCAGGAAATTATCTCGATAACCGGCGACAATGGCAAAGAAATTGTTGCTAAGAGTTTGCCGCCGCAATTTGCCGGTGATAATCCGAATTTGTTTGCGGATAAAACTTTTGTCTTCGGTACTGACGATATGGGGCGCGATTTATGGACGCGAACTTGGCAAGGCGCGCGCGTTTCGCTGGTGATAGCGTTTGTGGCAATTTTCATTGATATGTTAATCGGCACGAGTTACGGCTTGATTAGCGGATTTTACGGCGGCAATGTCGATAACGTGATGCAGAGGCTGATAGAAATTGCGGGCAGTATTCCAACGCTGGTAATAATTTCTGTACTGGCGATTTTTATGGACAAGGGAATTGGATTAGTTATCGCGTCGCTGTTAATCACTGAATGGATTGGAATGAGCAAAATTGCGCGCGCGGAATGTTTGAAACTGAAAGAGCGCGAATACGTTTTAGCGAGCCGGACATTGGGCGCGGGAAATTTCCACATAATTTTTAAGCAGATTTTACCAAATACAATCGGACCGATAATAACGCAGGTAATGTTTTCGATACCGGTTGCGATTTTCACTGAAGCGTTTTTAAGTTTCGTGGGCGTGGGAATAGTTTTGCCGCAATGTTCAATCGGCTCATTAATCGAAGCGGGCTTTAACAACATTACAATTTTGCCGTATCAGATTTTGCCGCCAATTTGCGTACTGGCGATTTTAATGCTTGGATTCAATTTGATTGGTGACGGACTGCGCGAAGCACTTGCGCCGAAACTTGAGGATATGTAATGGAAAATATTTTATCGATAAAAAATCTGGACATAACTTTTCGGACGAACGCGGGCGACATTCACGCGATACGCGGCGTCAATTTCGATTTACCGCGCGGCAAAACCATTGCGCTGGTTGGTGAATCCGGCAGTGGCAAATCTGTTACTATGAAGGCGGTTACCGGTTTATTGGATTCAAACAGCGTCATTAACAGCGGAAATATTTTTTACAATGGCGTTGATTTGCTGACTTTGCCGAAAAAGGATTTGCGCCAAAAATTTAACGGGCGGCACATTGCTATGGTTTTTCAAGATCCAATGACGAGCCTTGACCCGACTATGCAAATCGGCGACCAGATTATGGAAGGTATGTTTCTTCATAAAAAAATTTCAAAATCTGATGCGCGCGCAAGAGCGGTTGAACTTTTGAATTTGGTTGGAATAATCGACGCGGAAAAGCGTATGAAAAATTATCCGCACCAACTTTCGGGCGGTATGCGTCAACGCGTGGTAATTGCGATTGCGCTGTCCTGCGAGCCGAAAGTTTTAATCTGCGACGAGCCGACCACTGCCCTTGACGTGACGATTCAAGCGCGCATTTTGAATTTGATTCGCGACATTCAAGCGCAAATGGGCTTATCGGTAATTTATATCACGCACGATTTAGGCGTTGTGGCGAAAGTTGCCGATTTTGTCAACGTTATGTACGCGGGGAAAATTATTGAAGTTGGGACTGTCGATGAAATTTTTTATGACCCGCGCCACCCTTACACTTGGGGGCTTTTATCAGCAATGCCGGATTTGGAAACTGACGACGACAGATTGTATTCAATTCCAGGCAGTCCGCCGAATCTTTTGCACGAACCGCAGGGCGACGCATTTGCCGCGCGAAATAAATTTGCTATGAAAATCGACGAAAAAGCCGAGCCGCCAATGTTCAAAATAACTGA
>CAJOIB010000047.1 GCA_905234705.1 uncultured Selenomonadaceae bacterium
AAGCACCTGTTCCCATACCGAACACAGAAGTTAAGCACTCAAACGCCGATGGTACTTAGTTGGTGACGACTTGGGAGAGTAGGTATTCGCCAGTTAAAATCTGAGAAAGGCTATTGCGAAATTCGGCGTGGTAGCCTTTTTCGTTTGCCACAAATTTTTTTGCAGGAAAATCTATACACTTGAAGAATAAATTACAAATGGGGAATTTTTTATGAGAATAATCACCGGCAAAGCTAAGGGATTGCACCTAAAAACTTTATCCGGCGTCAATACCAGACCTACCAGCGACCGCGTCAAGGAGTCCATTTTTAGCATTTTGAACGGTTTGATTGATTTCTCTGAAGTTGAAGCTGTGCTTGATATTTTCGCGGGTACGGGCGCGCTGGGGCTTGAATCCATTTCGCGCGGCGCAAATTCCGCCGTTTTCATTGACAAAGTTACCGCTGATTTAATTGCTGAAAATATCCGCCGCACTAAATTTGAAAATTGTAAAGTCCTGCGCGAAGATTTTACCAGGGCGCTGAAAAAACTTCCTGCGCAATTCGATTTAATCTTCAGCGATCCGCCTTATAATAAAAATTTGGCGCAAATTTCAATAAATCTCGTGGCGGAATTAAATTTGCTGAATGAATCCGGTTTGCTCGTTGTCGAACACGGCATTAACGAAAATCTCAATACCCCCGAAAATCTTAACTGCATTAGAAAAATTACCTACGGTCACACGACCGCTATTGATATTTACGAATTGAAAGGACGAAATTTATGAAGAGGGCGATTTGTACGGGCAGTTTCGACCCCGTTACTAATGGGCACGTCAATATTTTTGAGCGGGCGGCTAATCTTGTCGATGAGTTGATTGTCTGCGTTTTTGTCAATAAGCGGAAAAATCCAATGTTCACGGCGCAGGAGCGCGTTGATTTACTGCGCGAATCCACTTTGCATATCGATAATCTTACTGTCGATTCGTACGACGGGCTTGTTTCCGATTATATCAAGGCGAATGACATTAACATAATTATTCGCGGCTTGCGCTCGGCGGGCGATTTTGAATACGAATACAATCAGGCGCAAATGGTTAAGCATCTCGTGCCGGAAGTTAATACAATTTTTCTGTTGACAGCGCCGGAATTTTTGTTTATAAGTTCGTCCGGTATTCGCGAATTGGCGCAATTCTACGGCGATGTTCATAAACTCGTTCCCGAATGCGTCGAAATTGCCCTGCGCGAAAAACAAAGTAAAAATTCCGAATGAACGCTAATTTTAACGAAAAGAGAGGTTGCTTAAATGGCTGTGCGTGATACTTTGAACAAACTTGAAAATCTTGTTGCAAAGTCCTCACATTTACCGTTGACAGGGAAAGTTATAATTGACGAGGACGATTTAGTTCATTTAATTGATGAATTGCGGCACGATTTACCGGAAGAATTGGAACACGCCGAAAAAATTATGAGCGACCGCGACAATATCGTAAAGACAGCGCAGTTGGAAGCTGAAGAAATTATCAAGAAGGCGCAGAAAAAGGCTGAGCACTTAGTTGACGAAAATGACGTAGTTGTCAAAGCAAATGAGCGGGCGCGAATCATAATAAGCCAGGCACAGCAGCAAAGCAGCATAATCGTTGAGCAGGCGCAGCAACAGGCACAGCAACTTCAAAATGACGCAAATAATTATGCAAGTCAAGTTTTCGAGCAATTAATAGAGCACGTCTCTCGGACATTCCAGGGCGTGCAGGCGGCAGAGGCAGGTTTAGACCAGGCGCGGCAAGTCCTTCAACAGGCAAAATCGCAAATGGATGAGCAAGTTTATTCGTACGCGCGGGCGCAGGCACAACAGCAAATTCAGCCGCAAAATTTTCAAGATGAGCCAAATAATTTATGAAGGGAGTGATGGGCGCGTTCGAGTATTTTCGGCGCGTCAATTTTTTTATGAATTCAATTAGCGAGGAAAAAAAATCTATGGGCGAAGAAGTAAAAGACTGGGTAATGTCGATAGCAATCGCGGTGGTTGCGGCGCTTTTAATCCGAACGTTTATAGTTGAGTTGTATGTGGTTGACGGACCGAGTATGCGCCCGACGCTTCAACACGACGAGCGGCTTGTTGTCAATAAATTTATTTACCATATGCGCGCGCCGGAAAAAGGCGAAGTGATAATTTTCCGTTATCCGCGCGACCCGAGCCGCGATTTTATTAAGCGCGTAATTGCGACGGCAGGCGATACCATTGAAATTAAAGACGGGCACGTTTACGTTAACGATCAACTTCTGCGCGAAGATTATATTTTGGAAAAGACGCGCACGGAATACCCGAAAGTTACGATTCCCGAAGGTACGATTTTTGTAATGGGCGATAACCGTAACAATTCTGAAGACAGCCGATTTCCGGATGTTGGATTTGTGCCGCTCGATTTGGTAAAGGGCAAGGCGGTTTTAATTTTCTGGCCGACCAGCGAAATTAAGACTTTGCCGTGAATACAATATTTTTTTTCGACTTAGAGGGCTGGCTTTATACCTTCCCTCTTAATTTTTGCGATTTTAAGGGAGTGAGCGTGATTGTTAGGAAAAAGCATTATCGGATTGGAAAATTTTTCGCCGGACGAAATTAGACTTGTGCTGAAAACCGCGCGGGAAATGAAAAAAATAATCAGCGGCGGCGTAAAAAAATTACCGAATCTGCGCGGGCGTGCGATTGTCAATTTATTTTTAGAGCCGTCAACCAGAACGCGGACTTCATTTGAGCTGGCGGGAAAATATTTAGGCGCGGACGTGGTTTCGATTAACGCTTCGACTTCAAGCATAGTCAAGGGCGAAAGTCTGCGCGATACGCTTATGACGATTGAGGCAATGGGCGTTGACGCAATAGTTATTCGCCACAAAGCCGAAGGTTCAGCCGAATATGCGACGCAGGTCGTTAAGCCGGTGATTATAAACGCGGGCGATGGCGCGCACGCTCACCCTTCACAGGCGCTGTTGGATTTGTTTACCATTGAGCAATTCAAGGGCAGGCTCGCTGGTTTGAAAGTGGCGATTGTCGGTGATATTTTGCACAGCCGCGTTGCGCGCTCAGATATTTTTGGGCTGACGAAAATGGGCGCGGAAATTCACCTTGCCGGACCGAAAACTTTATTGCCGAGATTTTTTGAGTTCGACGGTGTAACTGTTCATGAAAATATTGAATCCGCAATTAAAGACGCTGACGTGATAAATATTTTGCGAATACAGCTTGAGCGGCAGCAATCGGGATTATTTCCATCGGCTAGAGAATACGCGCGGGTTTTTGGTATAAATGAAACGCGGCTGAGATTGGCGAAAGATGACGTTTTAATTTTGCACCCAGGACCGCAAAACAAAGGCTTAGAAATTTCAAACGCGGTAGTCTACGGCGCAAATTCGGCGATACACGAACAAGTTCAAAACGGCGTCGCGGTACGAATGGCGCTGTTAGATTTGACACTGAACGGAGGCGCAAAATGAATTTTATTATTAACGATAAGGGCGTTGATGCTGTTAACGTCGCTTTCGTGAAAAAATTTTACATTGACCGTAGAATTTATGATGACGGTATAACTAGCGATGTTTTTATTGTGGCTGAAATGAATGATGACGACGCAGTGATTTTAAAAGAATTTAATTCGGATAATACAGATGAAAATCTTTCTGCGGCGAAAAAGTATCTCGCTGAATTGGTTAAAACACTGAACGGAGGGCAATTATGAGCATTCACAAATTCCACGCAAATATTAATGATTCGCTGATAATTCGCGGCGGCAGAGTGATTGACCCTGCGAATAAAATTGATAAAATTGCTGACGTGCTGATTATCGACGGCAAAATTGCGGCGATTGACGACGATATTAAAATGAAACCCGACCACGAATATAACGCTATCGGCAAAATCGTAACGCCAGGCTTGATTGATATGCACGTGCATTTTCGCGAACCTGGGCAAGAGGCTAAGGAAGATTTTATCAGCGGCTCGAAGGCGGCGGTTGCGGGCGGCTATACCACGGTTGCGACGATGCCGAATACTTCGCCGGTTGTCGACAATGCGGCGCTCGTTCGCTCAATGGTTGCTCGCGCAGATGACGTTGGTATTATCAATATTAAAATTATCGGCGCGGTTACGAAAAATCAAGCCGGTTTGGAATTGGCGGAAATGCGCGATATGATTGACGCGGGCGCGGTTGCCTTTTCTGACGACGGACATTTTGACGATAACGCCAAGATTTTTATGAACGCGCTGGATTATCTTCACGGCACTGACAAAATTATCATTTGCCACGAAGAAGAAACCAGCCTTGTCAAAGACGGCGTTATGAATGAAGGGCGGCGCAGTGCGATATTGGGCTTGAAGGGGCGTCCGAGCGTTGCTGAAGATATTGCAGTGGCGCGTGATTGTTTGCTGGCGGAATATACCGGCGGGCGCGTGCATATCGCTCATATGAGTTCTGCGCGAGCTGTCGAAATTGTTCGTGACGCGAAAAAACGCGGCGTCAAAGTTACCGCTGAAGTTACGCCGCAACATTTGACTATGACTGAGGACTGCGTTAATCCAACTGACGCTTCGACGAAAATTAATCCGCCGCTCCGCACTCAAAAAGACTGCGACGAACTCTTAAAAGGTTTGATTGACGGTACGATTGATTGTATTGTTACCGACCATTCACCGCACGCCGCAGAAGAAAAAGACCGCGAATATATTTACGCGCCGAGCGGTTTTCCTGGACTTGAAACCAGCTTAGGAATTTTGCTAACCGATTTGTACCATAAAAATAAAATCGATTTGCCGACGCTGATTTCCAAAATGACGTACGAACCGGCGAAAATTTTTAATCTTGACGCAGGGAATTTGAGCGTTGGAAGTTGGGCTGACGTTACGATTATTGACGCTGGCTTGGAGTGGATTGTCGACGCCGATAAATTTTACACGCGCGGCAGTCATTCACCGTTTGTCGGGCGCAAATTGAAAGGGCGCGCTGTGGCTACGATTGTTCACGGCGATTTGATGAAGCTGCTCTGAGGTAATTTCAATGGCGAATAAAAACAGATTGGCGAAATATTATCAGCGCCGATTAGCCGCCCTGTTAGCCGCGCAATTTGTAATGGGATTTGCGATTGTGCTGTTAAGATTCGCGCTTTTCGGCAACGATCCATTTTCGTGCATGAATTTGGGATTCGCGAATGTCAGCGGATTAAGTTTCGGGACGTGTTCGATACTTTTCAACTTGGTGGCGATTGTACCGATTTTCATTTTGGACAAAAATTATATCCAAATCGGCACGCTGATAAATATGTTCATGGTAGGACCAATAGTCGACGCGTATTATTACGTGCTGTCGAATTTCCCTATGTTAGTTGCGCCGACTTTGGAAGAGCGAATATTTTTGCTGATAAGCAGCGTGGTGGTTTGCTGTTTGGGCGCGTCATTGTATATGATGCCGCAAATGGGAATCGGACCGTACGATGCGATTGGCTGGATATTAGCGGCGCGGTCGAAAGGCAGATTAAGTTTTCGTTCTGCGCGAGTGATTGAGGATTTTTGCGCGGTGACGATAGGATTTATCAATGGCAGTATCGTACATATCGGGACGCTGATAATGGCGTTCGGAACTGGTCCGCTGGTTGCATTTTTCAATGAATATGTTAGTATACCGCTGATTTACAACGGCAAAAAAGGTTTAGTCAAGGCGAGATGAGGTGGTGCAATGAAAATTTTTCCAGATACGAAAGTTTATATGATATGTCCGGCGAATATTCACAGCGGCGGACCGGAGCTTTGTCATCAGCTGGTTTCGCAATTAATACAATTCGGCGTCGACGCTTATCTTTTATATATGCCAAATCCTAATGTAACGTTTAATCCCGATAATCCGGTTGACGATTTTTATGTTAAATATCATTGCCCATACGTTTTGAAAATTGAAGACGCACCACACAATATTTTAATCTTGAATGAAAGTGCTAACTGGATATACTTTGAAGTTAAGCACATTCAAAAAATTTTTTGGTGGATGAGCGTTGATAATTACGTTCACGACATCGCAGATATTATAAAATCTTTTGAAGGCGACGCTCTTCGAGAGCCTATGACGAAATTTTTTTACTTCGAGCCGGACGATACCGAACATTGGGTTCAAAGCGCCTATGCTTTTCAATTCGTGCTTTTAAATGGTGTTTCAAAAGAAAAAGTCCACGTTGTTGAAGATTATGTCAGTCAAGCTTTTTTGACGCACGCCGATAAAATTGATATTTCCAAAAAAGAAAATGCGGTACTTTTCAATCCCAAAAAAGGGTTCAAGGTAACCAAGAAACTGGTAGAGCTCGCGCCCGATATTCATTGGTTGCCGATTATAAATCTGACACCCGAACAAGTTCAAATTCTTTTGGAGGGCTCAAAAGTTTACATAGACTTCGGCAATCACCCAGGCAAGGACAGAATTCCGCGCGAAGCCGCACTTTCCGGCTGCGTCGTAATTACCGGCAAACGCGGCGCGGCGGCTAACGACACTGACATTAATATTCCCGCTGAATTTAAATTTGGCGAAACCGAAGCGGATTTGCCGCTGGTTATTGAAAAAATTCGTGACGTGTTCGATAATTTTGAAGCCAATCACGCTAAACAAAATGACTATCGCGCACGCATTCTCGACGATAAAAGCCGCTTTGCTAAGGAAGTTGCCGCCGCCTTTAACCTTAAACCGCAAAGGAAAAATTTTGTGGCGCTCGCGCAGGGACTCTCCAAAACTAGTATTATGCTCGCCGATTTTATCTACAGAATGAACCCCGAGCACTTTCCTACATTTTTGATTGACAACAGATTTTGTACCAGCGAAAATTCTGATGAGAGTACATTTATCAAAACAATTCAAAATACAAATTACTTTTATTCTAAAAAAATTGGCGGCGGTCAACCGATTATGATAATTTCTGCGGAAGATGCCAAATTTTTGTACTTGGAGGGGCGGTTGAATAAATTCGCCCTGTTCAATCCGACCGCTGAGGAAATTGATTTGATAAATAAAATTTTCAATCCGGCACAGGAAGATTTAATGATAGTGAACATTGAATAATTTGGAGGAATTTTTTTGAACGGAAAATTGATACTTGAGGACGGCAGCATTTTTCACGGAAAACTTTTTAGCGAAATGACGGCGGCTGGCGAAGTTGTTTTCAATACCGGCATGACTGGCTATCAAGAAATTTTAACAGATCCTTCGTACTGTCGGCAGATTGTGACGCTGACTTACCCGCTGATTGGCAATTATGGCACTGCGCGAATTTTTAATCAGAGCCGGAAAAGTTTTGTGAGCGGCTTGATAATCGGCGAGATTTGCGAATTTCCCAGCAACTTCACAATCGAAAAAACTTTTGCCGAATACTTGACTGAAAATAAAATTCCGTGCCTGTACGACGTTGACACGCGCGCCTTGACGCGAAAAATCCGCGCCGCCGGTACTATGAAGGGCGTTATCGTTGCTGAAGATACCGCGCAAAATGTCATTGACGAATTGCTTGCTTTGCCGATTCCAAAAGACGTTGTCGCGCAGGTCACGATTTCTGAACCTTACACGCTCGAAGTTGAAAATGCAAATGCGCCGTTCGTCGTGGCAATGGATTTCGGCGTTAAGCAACATATTCTTGACAGCCTGCACAATCTCGGTTGCAAAATTACCGTTGTTCCCGCGAATACGTCTGCTGATAAAATTCTGGCGATGAATCCCGACGGAATTTTTTTGTCGAATGGTCCAGGCGACCCTAAAGATGTTCCCGAAATTATTGACGAAATTAAAAAGCTGATTGGCACTAAGCCGATTTTCGGAATTTGTTTAGGGCATCAACTTTTGGCGCTGGCAATGGGCGCTGATACTTACAAATTGAAATTCGGGCATCGCGGCTCTAATCAGCCAGTGAAAAATCTTGAAACCGGTAGAGTTTATATAACTTCGCAAAATCACGGTTACGCGGTGGACGAAAAATCGCTTGAAAATTTGCCGCTCGAAGTTACGTACATTTCAATGAACGACGGCACGGTTGAGGGAATGCGCCACAAAGATTTTCCGATTTATTCAGTGCAGTATCACCCCGAAGCGTCGCCTGGTCCGCGTGACAATATGTATTTGTTTGACGAATTTTTAAAAATGATGGAGGTAAAATAATCGTGCCGAAAAAAGCAAATCTCAAAAAAGTAATGGTAATTGGTTCTGGACCGATAGTAATTGGACAGGCGGCGGAATTTGACTATGCAGGCTCTCAAGCTTGCCGCGCGCTCAAGGAAGAAGGGCTTGAAGTTGTTTTAGTCAATTCAAATCCGGCGACGATAATGACAGACGTAAACATCGCGGATAGAGTTTACATTGAGCCGTTGACAGTGGATTTTTTAACAGCGATAATCGAGAAGGAACGTCCCGACGGTTTGTTGGCAACATTAGGTGGGCAGGCAGGTTTAAATTTGGCTGTGAAATTGGCTGAGGCGGGCGTACTTGAAAAGAATAATGTTGAACTTTTGGGAACGCCGCTTTCCGCGATTAAAAAAGCTGAAGACCGCGAAATGTTCAAAGAAACGATGCAGGCGATTGGTGAACCGATACCGGAGTCTACGATTGTTGAAGATGTACACGCGGCGGTAGCGTTTGCCAATGAGATTGGTTATCCGCTGATAGTTCGTCCGGCGTACACATTGGGCGGCACTGGCGGCGGCATTGCTGAAAATGAAGAAGAGCTTGTTGAAATTGTCATTCGTGGCTTGAAATATTCGATGATTGGACAAGTGCTTATTGAGCGGAGCGTTGCGGGCTGGAAAGAAATTGAGTTTGAAGTTATGCGCGACGGCAACGATAATTGCATAACGGTTTGCGATATGGAAAATGTTGACGCGGTCGGCGTGCATACGGGCGACTCAATCGTGGTTGCGCCAAGCCAAAGTTTGACTGATTCAGATTATCAGCTTTTGCGCAGTGCCAGTTTGAAAATGATTCGCGCATTGGGAATTGAAGGCGGCTGTAATGTGCAATTTGCGCTTGACGTTAACAGTCAAAATTATTATGTCATTGAAGTAAACCCGCGCGTTAGTCGTTCGTCCGCGCTGGCGTCGAAGGCTACGGGCTATCCTATTGCAAAAGTTAGTTCTAAAATCGCGATTGGCTACACGCTTGATGAAATTACAAACACAGTGACGCAGAAAACTAAGGCGTGCTTTGAGCCGGTTGTCGATTATGTTGTGGTGAAATTCCCGCGCTGGCCTTTCGATAAATTTGTTTACGCCGATAAAACTTTGGGCACTCAGATGAAGGCGACCGGCGAAGTTATGAGCATTGATAGAAGTTTCGAGGGCGCGATTTTAAAGGCCGTCAGAAGCCTTGAGATTGGCGTAAATCGCCTTTACATGGAGCAGTTTAAGGATTGGGACGATGCTAAGGTTTTGCGGCGCTTAAAGCTTGTAAATGACGAGCGGCTTTTTGTTATCGCTGAAGTTTTGCGGCGCGGACTTGCCACTGTCGACGAAATTTTTGATATTACGAAAATTAATCCGTGGTTCATTGAAAAAATTAAAAACATAACCGATTTTGAAAACAAACTTAAGACTGTCGAGCTGACGGCTGAAGTCCTGCGCGAGGCAAAATATATTGGCTTGGCGGATAAGTCTATCGCCGAAATTACCGGCAAACCGATGAAAGAAATTCGCAAAATGCGCATTGAAAATAATATCTTGCCGCGTTTCAAGATGGTTGACACGTGCGCGGGCGAATTTGACGCCTTCACGCCTTACTATTATTCGACTTATCGCGCAGAAGAAGATGAAGTTGAAGTTAGCAATAAGCGCAAAATTATCGTGCTGGGCTCTGGTCCGATTCGCATTGGGCAGGGCGTTGAATTTGATTATTGCTCTGTGCACTCTGTTTGGGCGCTGCGCGAAATGGGCATTGAGGCGATTATCATTAATAATAATCCGGAAACCGTTTCGACTGACTTTGATATTTCTGACAGGCTGTATTTTGAGCCGCTGACAACTGAAGATGTGCTGAATATCATTGACAAGGAAAAGCCCGAAGGCGTCATCGTGCAATTTGGCGGGCAAACGGCGATAAATCTTGCGGCAAGTTTAGCTGAAGCGGGCGTTAAAATTTTTGGTACGAGTGTTGATGATATTGATCGCGCAGAAGACCGCGAGCGCTTTGACGAAGTTTTAGCTGAAGTGAATATCCCGCGTCCGCGTGGGATTAGCGTAACGAATTTGGAAGATGCGATTAGCGGGGCGGCTGGAATTGGCTATCCGGTTATGGTTCGTCCGAGTTACGTTTTGGGCGGGCGTGCTATGGAAATTGTTTACAATGAAGAGGAACTGCGCGATTATATGAGCCGCGCCGTCAAGGTTACGCCGGATCACCCTGTTTTGGTTGATAGATATATGCAGGGGACTGAAGTTGAAGTTGACGCGATTTGTGACGATGTTGACGTGGTTATTCCTGGGATTATGGAGCACGTCGAGCGCGCGGGCGTTCACAGCGGCGACAGCATTGCCGTTTATCCGCCACAAACTTTATCGGCGCGCGTCATTTATACCATTTCCGATTATACAAAGAGATTGGCGCTGGCTCTTCATGTCAAGGGGCTTTTAAATATTCAATACGTCGTGGTTGAAGGCAAGGTTTATGTTATCGAAGTAAATCCGCGTTCAAGCCGCACTGTGCCTTTCCTCAGCAAGGTTACCAATATTAAAATGGTGAATGTGGCTACGCGCGTTGCGTTGGGTCATAGCTTAAAGGAAATGGGCTATTATTCTGGGCTTGTTGAGCCTAAGCCGTACACAGCGGTTAAAGCGCCGGTATTTTCTTTCGCGAAAATGCAGGACGTTGATATTTCACTCGGACCGGAAATGAAATCTACCGGCGAAGTTATGGGCATTGATTATCATTATGCGCGCGCGCTGTACAAGGCGATTATCGGCGCGGGTATGAATATTCCTAAGAATGGTTGCGTACTGTTCACAGTTGCCGATAAAGACAAAGACGAAATGAAACAGCTTGCTAAGGCTTTTTCGGAGCTTGGTTTTAAATTGGTGGCGACTGAAGGCACGGCTAAGGCGTTGCAGAGCATTGGGATTGACGCTGAAGTTGTCGGCAAAGTTCACCAGCGTAGCGTCGATATTATTCAGCGAATCAAGGACGGCAAAATTCACATGGTAGTGAACACGCACGCGCCAGGCAAACACATCCTGCGCGACGGTTTCAAAATTCGTCGGGCAACAGTTGAGCACGGTATACCTTGCTTGACAAGTTTGGACACTGCTTGGGAAGTTTTGAGAATGTTAACTTCAATGCGCGACCGCCGCTTAGTCT
>CAJOIB010000048.1 GCA_905234705.1 uncultured Selenomonadaceae bacterium
TTCGCTTTTTACGCAGGGCGATTTTACCGATTTATGCGCAGGTCCGCATGTACTTTCTACCGGCAAAGTCAAGGCGTTTAAGCTTATGTCGATAGCGGGCGCGTATTGGCGCGGCGACGAGCATAATAAAATGTTGCAAAGAATTTACGGCACGGCGTTTAATACTAAGGACGAATTGCAAGAATATCTGCATATGCTTGAAGAGGCGGCGCGTCGTGACCACAGGAAACTCGGCAAAGAACTTGACATTTTCAGCCTTCACGACGAAGGTCCTGGTTTTCCGTTTTTCCACCCGAACGGCATGATTATTCAAAACGAGCTGATAAATTATTGGCGGGAAGTTCACCGGCGTTACGGCTACCAGGAAATTAAGACGCCGATTATTTTGAATCGCAAACTTTGGGAAACTTCGGGACACTGGGATCACTATAAAGAAAATATGTACTTCACGAAAATTGACGAGGAAGATTACGCGGTTAAGCCGATGAATTGTCCTGGCGGAATGTTGGTTTACAATTCTCACCCGCACAGTTACCGCGAATTGCCGCTTAGATTGGGCGAATTGGGCTTAGTTCACCGCCACGAATTGAGCGGCGCATTGCACGGCTTATTTAGAGTTAGAAACTTTACGCAAGACGACGCGCACATTTTTATGACGCCGGAGCAGGTTGAGCCGGAAATTCAGAAAACTATTGACCTGTTTGACGAAGTTTATAAAACATTTGGCTTGACGTACAAGGCGGAACTTTCGACGCGTCCGGAAAATTCTATGGGCAGCGACGAAGTTTGGGAAATGGCGACGGCGGCTTTGAAAAAGGCTCTTGACAATCGCGGTTTAGAGTACGTGATTAATGAAGGCGACGGCGCTTTTTACGGACCGAAGATTGATTTTCATCTGCGCGATTCAATCGGTCGTACGTGGCAATGCGGCACGATTCAGCTTGATATGATGTTGCCGGAAAAATTTGATTTGACGTACACGGGCGAAGACGGCGAAAAGCATCGCCCGATTATGGTTCATCGCGTGGTTTATGGCAGCATTGAGCGTTTCATTGGAATTTTGATTGAGAATTACGCGGGCGCATTTCCGGTTTGGTTGACGCCGATTCAGATTAAAATTCTGCCGATTACCGATAATCACCTTGAATATTCGCAGCAGCTTTGCAAGAAATTTTTTGATTTAGGTTTTCGCGCAGAGGTTGACGACCGCAGCGAAAAAACCGGCAAGAAAATTCGTGACGCGCAGGTTAAAAAAATTCCCTATATGATTGTCATTGGCGATAAAGAAATTGAGACGGGTGTTTTGCCGATTCGCAAATACAATTCCAAGGATAGCGTTGAAATGAGCGTTGACGATTTTATTTCCTACGTGCAGCAGAAAATTTCTACGCGCGATTCGGAGTATTGAAATGGTAATATTAGCGTCGGGGTCGCCGCGACGGCAGGAACTTTTGAAAAAACTTTGCACAGATTTTGTTATCAAACCTTGTAACGCCGCCGAAATTGAAACTTCCGATAATCCAAAAAATTTGGCAATAAAAAACGCGCGGCTCAAAGCTGAGACTGTCGCGCAGGATTTTTCTAACGATATTGTGATTGGCGCGGATACCATTGTTGTTTTGAACGGGAAAATTTTTGGCAAGCCGCACGGGACGCAAGGCGCGTTTGAAATGCTGAGAACTTTATCCGGCAAAAAGCACGAAGTTATCACGGGCTTAGCCATCGTCGCGCAGGGCAAAACTTACACGGCGGCTGAAATTACTGAAGTTTATTTTGGCGAAATGACGGACGAAGAAATTTCCGCGTACGTGGCGACCGGTGAGCCGCTCGATAAATCCGGCAGTTACGCATTGCAGGGCGGCGCGGCAAAGTTTATCGAAAAAATTCACGGCGATTGGTCAAATGTCGTCGGTTTGCCGCTTTACAGACTGAGATTATTAGCAAAATCAGCTGGAATAAATTTTTAATCTCGCGTGTAAGTTCCAAGCAGTTCGCCGTTTGAATCAGTAATTTTTATCGGGCTTAGCGTCAATTTCCTATCGACAATGCTAAAAGCGTCAGTGGCAATTTTGTAGCCGCTCATATTAATTTCCACGTCATAAAAATTTATATTCTGATATTTAGTATCAAATTTGCCGGACAGGCTATCGAAAAACAAAATACTATAGCGCCCTTTGCCGGAAGAAAATTCGCCGCTGGTTACGGTTTCGCGAGCGTTGCCCTTTGAATTTATCGCCAAATCTAAATCTACGCTACAATGCAAGTGCGAATTTGGCAAAGCGTGATAGGTGTTCAATTTATCGCCGTGCCCGTAAATATTGTAATAGCGCGTGTCGATATTGTAATCTCCGTAAGCCGCCAATTTTCCCGCGTAAACATCGGCTGTGACATTTTCAAATTTCAGATTGGCGTCCTCGTAATGAATTTTGCCTTCGACATTTTCAAAATCAATGCCTGGAATGTGAAGTTCAGCCATTTGAACAGTACCTTTGCCGATTGGCTGAGTAATCGAACCGGTGAAACGCGCGCGCAAAGTCATTTCGTCGTGAATATTCAAGCCGAAGCCCAGCGACGAAGGATCTACATCATTCAACGCAAGAGTCAAATCACATTGCGGCACGGTATCAGTTTTGAAGTCGATTTTGCCGCGCATATCCATTCCGCGTCCAATCATCGTCCCGCCAAATGTGCCGGTGTGAAGTTTAAACGTCATTTCATCAGCGGTGTTTATGTGAGTATCGCATTGCAAAATCCGAAACAGATAATGCCGTTCGCGATAAAAAATTTCAATTTGGCAATGGTCAAGCTGTAAATCCAAATGAATTTTGCGCCCTTCGAGATTAAAATTTTTCCAACCAGTTTCAATTTTTGAGCGTTGAAGTCTGCGTCTGCGCTCGCCAATTTCCTTGAGTTCTTCTTCAGTTTTGTTAACGTGACTGACTTTCAATTCCCAAGCGTCGCTGTCATGTTGCATTTCTTGACTAACTTTTTGAAAATCCGGCGAGTGGCGTATGAAGTCAACGCTCATATTTTCGTCCAAATTCACCGCGATATTTGCGTTTTTCAAATATAATTCTTGAATGGTAGTGGATTTAAAATCTTTCGTGAGAATGTCGTAAAGCCGAACTTTGAAGCCGCCTTCCGGAATGTCAAGGATAGTGCCGCCGTGGTCGTCTTTCCATAGAAAATTATTGAAAAACACTTCGCCCCAAAGATTTGCCTGGATTCTCTCTACGGTGATTGTGCCGTTGAACATTTGCTGATCCAGCATAACTTTATTGAAAATGGCGGCGGCGCTGCGGCTCATCATTTCCAGTGTTACCAATAAAATCGCAATGATTATCGGCAAGGCGATTAAAAAATATTTGACTGATTTTTTCATAAGCAACTCGATTCAGTAATGGTAAGGTTCGTTGCGATTAATTTTGAAGGCGCGATAAATTTGCTCAACCAGAATCAGCCGTGCGAATTGGTGAGTGAAAGTCATTTGCGACAAACTCAATCGAAAATCGGCGGCGCGTCTGACTTCTTCGCTCAAGCCGAATGCTCCGCCGATTATGAATGTGATATTGCTGACGCCGCGCAAATTTAGTTCGGCGATTTTTTTTGCAAAGTTCTCTGAAGAAATTTCGACGCCGCTAACGTCCAGCACAATTTTAAAACTTTCGCGCAGGATTTGAGACAAAAGTTTTTGCCCTTCTTCGTCGACGGATTTACATTCGGGAATTTCGGCGATTTCGATTTTGGCGAAGAGTTTAATGCGCTTGAGATATTCATTAACGCCGTCGATTAAAAATTTTTCTTTGAGTTTGCCGATTGTAAGGATTTTAATTTTCACTAATCCCTAACCCCTATCCCCTAATCCCTAATTATTAGGCTGGGGCATTTCTTGAAGGACGAGTTGAATGGATTGCTGAGTGCCGTCCCTATCGAAAACAACTTTGACGGTATCGCCGACTTTTCTGGCGGCAATGTCCGCGCGAATTTCATTGACAGAATTAACTTCTTTATCGTCAATGCTCAAAATAATATCGCCGCGTTGAATGCCTGCGCGACCGGCGGGTGAATTGAGCGAAACTTGGAAAACGTAAACGCCCTTGCTGATATTCAGCTGATAACCGTAACGGGCGGCGGTCGGTTTATCAAAAATCGTAACGCCGAGATACGGGCGGGCAACGTAGCCTTTTTCCATGAGCTCGTTGATAACATATTGCACGGTATTAATCGGAATAGCAAACGCCATGCCCTCAACGCCGCTCTTAGCCAATTTAGCGCTATTAATGCCGATAATTTCACCGTCATAATTGACAAGCGCGCCGCCGGAATTGCCAGGACTGATAGCCGCGTCTGTTTGAATGAGTTTAAAGCGTTTATCGTCAAGGTCGAGCGTACGATTGAGCGCGCTTATGACGCCGACAGTCACGCTGCCTTGAAATTCCAAACCCATAGGATTGCCGATAGCGACGACCGGCTCACCAACCATAATCTCATCGGAATTGCCGAAATGCGCGGTTGGTAAATCTTTCGCGTCAATTTTAACAACGGCAATGTCAGTCATTTCGTCCGCGCCGACCAAAGTGCCAGGGACGCTGTTACCGTCCGCCAATGAAACAATCAACTCTTTGGAATTGGCGATAACGTGATTATTGGTAACGATATAGCCGTCATTTCTGAAAATCACGCCCGAACCAACGCCTTCAGTTTCGACTTGCCGATTAAAAAAATCGAGCGCCACGGCTTTATTGGTGATGCCAACGACGGTAGGACCAACATTTTTAGCCACTTGCACAACGGGCGTATTTCTGACGTTAGTTGTAATGGTGGGCGCGTTTTTAGCGGCAGTGGGAATAACGGCTTCTTCGACAGCCGCGGCAGATTTATTTTCGCTTGCAGCAACGGGCGCTTGAGAATCTTCTTCAGCGATTTGACTGCAACCGCCGAATAACAAAGACGCTGACGCCACCGCCGCGCAAAGCAATTTCGTAAATTTCTTGTTAGTCATTTTCAATACCTCCGCGATAATTTTACTTTGTTGCCGCTGAAATTACAAGTGCATAATTTTCATTGACAATTTTTGGGCTAATGTGTTAAACTTACGCATTGTAACAGGCGTTCCTCTGAACAAATTTGTCAAGAACGTCGCGAGGGAGGAAATTTTTCTAATGAATATTATTGAGATTCTCGAAAAGGAACAGCTTAAAAAAGACGTGCCGCAATTTGGACCTGGCGATACGGTTAAAGTTCACGCAAAAATCGTTGAAGGCAACCGCGAGCGTATCCAAATTTTTGAAGGCGTTGTAATTGGCAGACAAGGCACTGGTATTCGCGAAATGTTTACTGTTCGTCGTATTTCTTATGGCGTCGGCGTCGAAAGAATGTTCCCTGTACATTCGCCGCGCGTTGATAAAATTGAAGTCGTGCGTCGCGGTGCTGTTCGTCGCGCTAAACTCTATTATCTGCGTAAACTCACCGGTAAAGCCGCTCGTATCAAAGAAAAAAAGTCTAATTAATTATTACGGCATTTCTTTCTTTTTGGAAAAAAGCAAGAAACGCCTAGCAAAGAAAGAAAAATTCCGTGCTACAGTCACATCACGTGACTGGCGCACGGGACGCCGCCCATCCGTGGGCGGCTTTTTTCGGTTTATAGAATATTTATTAGACGATGCGTCTGTGGTATTACTCGAACATTTTTTATCTTGCGCAAAGCCCGCGCCTGCAATTCCAAAATCTGTCGCGCAGAAATCGCCCTAACATTTTTTACTGGCGTCACCGGTTGCAATATTAATAAAATCTCCGGCGGTATCAATTCCAGCGCCGCGTCAAATTCTTGCAGTGATGTTTCCGCTGATATTACTATTTTTACGTACAAATCTTTAGCGCGAGCAATCTTCAAAAATTCGCGGTGCTTTTCAAAATTATTTCCCATCACGCTCGGCAATTTTATATCCATACTTATAATATCAACCGCGTCAATTATTTTCGCCAGCTCATTAAAAAGCGTGCCGTTCGTCTCCAAAAAAATCTTCGCGTCAATCAATTTCGCCACATCGCGAATAAATTGCCAGTGCAGCAAAGGTTCGCCGCCGGTAAAGCTGACTGAATGCGTCGGCACTTCAGCCATAAAATTCTTCACAATATCAGCAACTTTTTCACCGCCAATCGGATTTTTAATCTGATCGAAAGTCATAGAGCCTGCAAAAGTTTCGACGTTGCAAAAATCGGCGCGCGCAAAATTCGTATCGCAATAGGCGCAATTCAAATTGCAGTCAGCCGTGCGAATAAAAACCTGGCGGCAGCCTACGTATTTGCCCTCGCCCTGCACTGACGAAAAAATTTCTATCACATTGCTCATAATTTCACCTGCCTAAAGATTGTCAAGGGCTTGTCATTGAAAATTTTTTGTGGTATCATAATTTTAAAGAAGGAACGGTCTGGAATGCGCGAGGACTTTGGTAATGTCTAACCTACATTTATTTTAGGGAATCTGATTTTGTGTCGGCGGATGTAGAGTCGTATTTTCTCAGCGAATAACAGAACCCGAGCTTAGGATACCCACCTGCTTTGCGCAGGTTTAGGCATTTGGGGAATACGGCATTTTGGACTCCTTTTTGAAAAGGAATTGCTGGCGTTTGCTGGCAGTTCCTTTTTGCGTTGTAATCAACTTTCTTTTGGCGCAAAAGTTTGTCAGTTAGTTATCAGCGGGTCGAAATCTATTTGAACGTCGGGCGATTTGTGCAAACCGTAAAATTTCAAAAAACCGCGTACTATTTCTAAATCTAAAGTTTTTATCAGCACCGCAAACCTAAATTCGTTGAACAATTTCCCAACAGACGCAGGTATCGGTCCAAAAATTTCTGCGCGAACGTCTTTAATCTCTTGGGTAAATGTTGCGACAATTCGCTCGGCAAAATCTTGAACTTTAGCCGCATTTTTACCGGTGAAAATCAACTTGACAAGGCGGCTGTACGGCGGGAAAAATCCAAATTCGCGCTTGAAAAGTTCGCCATCAGCAAAAGTTTTATAATCTTGCTCGCACGCCAATTTGATAACTTCGGCTTCGGCGTTGTATGCTTGAACGATAACTTTACCAGACAAATCAGCGCGTCCTGCGCGACCAGCGGCTTGCACAATCAAATCAAAGCACTGCTCCGCCGAGCGAAAATCCGGAAAAAATAAAATCGAATCCGCATTCAAAATCCCAACCGCCGTCACAGTTTGCACATCATGCCCCTTCGCCACCATTTGAGTACCAAATAAAATATCAAAATCGCCGCGCTTAAACGCCGCTAAAATCTGTTCGTGCGCCAATTTTTTAGCCGTGGTATCTCTGTCCATTCGCAAAATCCTAGCCGCCGGTAATTCCTCGCGCAGAGCCTGTTCAAGTTTTTCAGTGCCCGCGCCCAAATATTTAATCTTATTGCTGCCGCATTTTGGACAAATTTTCGGCGGCTCAATCTCAATTTCGCAGGTATGACATCTTAAAGTTCCGTCGGCGTGGTAAGTCATAGTTTTGCCGCAATCGGCACATCGAATAACCTCGCCACATTTCCGACACATAACGAAAGTTGAATATCCGCGCCTATTCAAAAGTATAATCGCTTGCTGATGATTCGTCAAAGTTTCAGTCAGCAAATTTTTTAACGCGCCGCTCAAAACGCTTTTATTGCCGGATTCCAATTCAGCGCGCATATCGACAATTTCAATTTCCGGCAAAGGCTGATTCAAAATCCTGTGCGGCAGTTCCAAATATTTCAGATCGCCAATTTTCGCCCGATAGTAATTTTCAATGCTGGGCGTGGCACTGCCAAAAACAATCGCCGCGTTGTGAAATTTAGCAAACTCTTCCGCCACAATTCGCGCGTGGTAATACGGTGGGCTCTCCTGTTTATAAGAATTATCATGTTCTTCGTCAACGACAATCAGCCCGACATCTTCAATCGGCGTGAAAAGTGCGGAGCGCGCGCCAATGACAATTCCGGCGTCGCCATTGCGGATTTTGTAAAAAATATCATCGCGTTCGGCAACGCTCAATTTGCTGTGAATGACAATCACGTCCGAAAAATGCGCCTTGAAATTCTGCACAATTTGCCCAGTCAAAGCAATTTCCGGAACTAAAATAACCGCGCGCCGCCCGATTTGCCGCACAATTTTTGTCAATTCGATATAAACCTGCGTTTTGCCAGAGCCGGTCACGCCGTGCAATAAAAATCCTTGGAAAACTTTAAGCATCAATGCAAGTTTAACGGTGTCGATTACGGCGGTTTGTTCGGGCGTCAAGGTAATTTCTTTCGCCACGGATTTAATATTGGCGTAACTGTCGCGCAGAATTCGGCGATTTTCCACGGCGATTAAATTTTTTTCAGCCAAAGTTTTTACCACGGCTGAATTTTTTATTTCTGAAAATGAAACTTCGCCACATTCGCGCAGGAGTTTTAGGATTTTTAATTGCGCCGGTGAGCGTTTAAAATCCTTTTCGTCGAAGTTGCCAATTAATTTTACAATGCGCTCGAATTTCGGTTTAATTTTTTTACTGCGCGAGCCTGGCATAAACAGCGTCATTGATTGGGACAGCGGGCACAAATAAAAATCTGAAAGCCACTGCGACAGCAAAATCATTTCGGGCGTAAACCACGGTTCGGCGTCGACAACATCAGCAATTTCTTTCAAAGCAAAATCAAAAACTTCTTCGGTTTCGCGCACATTCATAACAAAGCCGTCGATATTTTTTCTGTGTCCGAACGGCACGATGACGCGCCAGCCTCTTTGCAAAAATTTAAATTTATCCGGCACGGCGTAAGTGTAAGTTTCATGAACATTTTTAGCCGCCACATTCGCGCAGATTTCCGCAACCAACATTTGATTCACCTCGAGCGCTGAATTTTAACATTTGCCGCCGATTGTAGCAACGATTTTTTTGTTGTATAATCACGCAGGGGTGATGATTTTGGCAGAAAAAATTGTTCCAGATTGGCAAGTTTTCGCGCAGGAAATTTTATCGGAGTCGCAGTTAGATTTGGCGACGCAACGGCAGAGAATGACGGAACGACTGATTGGTTTCCCGCCGGAAAAATTTTCGGAACTGCACCTTGAGGAGTGGTACAGAAATTATTGGAAATTGGTAAACCTTTCGCCGTACATAAACGATTCGCCACAAAAAATTGAAAATGTCTGCGCTCAAATTTCCAGATTAGTCGCGAAAGAAAATAATCCCGTCAAGAAACAATGTTTCGCATTAGCGCTATTTTTGTTCGGGAGAATCCAAGAGGCGCAGGCTTTGATGAATCAAAATTTGTGGTCGAAAAATCTGCGCGAGGATTTTGCTACTTTCGCCAATTTTTATAATCTGGTAAATGGCGGTCCGAATCTTCAAACGCGGGCGCAAATTAAGCGAAATGTGCAAATTACAAAATTTCTCACGGAAAAATATAATTATCTGATTAAAAAATATCAGCCAGCCGACCTTAAAAATAGTCCGCCCGTCGCGCAGGAGGATTACCAAATTTATTTTTGCTGGTTTCAAGGCGAAAAAGATTTGCCGCCGCTGGTTCGTTGCTGCTACAATAGCTTGAAAATGAATTGCGGGAGCTACAAAATTTGCTTTATCGACGAGAAAAATTATTCAGATTATGTCAAATTGCCGGAGCATATTTTGAGAAAATTTGCTGAGGGCAAAATCACCCGCACGCATTTTTCGGATATTCTGCGCATAAATCTTTTGGAACAACGCGGCGGTTTATGGATGGATTCAACGATTTTGGTTACCGAGCCTTTGGAAAAACATAAAAATTTTTGGCAAATGCCATACTTCACTCAGAAAATTTATCAAGAAAAAGATAATAATTGCCCCTACGCCTATAATCCTTCGTACGGACGCTGGGCGACTTTTTTGCAAGGCGCGGCGGTTTTGCATTATCCACTTTTGGCTTTCATGAAAGATTTTTTTAATCAGTATTTTTTAGAATTTGACGAAGTTATTGATTATGTTTTGCAGGACTTTATGATTGATATTGCCTACGATAATATTCCTATCGTCCACAAAGATTTTGACGCTTTGCCGATTAATAATCCCGATACAAATACTTTGGTCAGATATTTAAACGCGCCCTACGCGAAATATCCTTACGATAAAATTTTGGCTGATACATTTTTGCACAAATTAAATTGGCGAGTGCAACTGGATTTAAATAATCCCGATACAGTTTTTGCTGAGATTCAGAGACGTTACAACAAAAATTAGGAGAGTGATAAAATTGAGCATGACGATGAGCGAAAAAATTTTAGCACGTCACGCGGGCTTAGAATCGGTTGAAGCGGGGCAGCTGGTGATTTGCAATTTGGATTTGGTCATGGCAAATGATGTTACCGGTCCGCCTTCGATTAAAGAATTTGAGAAAATCGGCAAACCGGTTTTTGACGCGAATAAAATTGCGCTGATACCGGATCATTTTCAACCGGCGAAGGACATTAAAAGCGCGGATTTGGCTAAGGCTATGCGCGAATTTGCCAGGAAGAATAAAATCAAGCATTACTACGAGGCGGGGCGCGTTGGTATAGAGCACGTGATTTTGCCGGAATTTGGAATTGTCGCGCCAGGTATGCTGATAATCGGCGCGGATTCTCATACTTGCACGTACGGCGCGGTTAACGCTTTTTCAACGGGCGTTGGCACAACTGATTTAGCTGTCGGATTGGCGACAGGGCAAGCTTGGTTCAAAGTTCCCGAAGCTATCAATGTTAAACTTACCGGCAAGAAACCGAAAAATATTGGCGGCAAAGACGTTATCTTGACGCTGATTGGGAAAATTGGCGTGGACGGCGCGCTGTATAAATCGCTGGAATTTAGCGGCGACGGCGTACGCGAACTTTCAATGACTGACAGGTTGACAATTTCAAATATGGCGATAGAGGCGGGCGGCAAGGCAGGAATTTTCCCGTTCGACGAGCTGACGAAATTTTATGTAGGTTGCCGCGTTGATTATGAATATTTTCCAGTGGCGGCGGACGAAGATGCTAAGTACTGCTTGAGCGAATTGAAACCAGTGGTAGCGTTGCCGCATTTGCCGGAAAATGTTAAGCCTGTGGACGAACTCGGCGAAATTAAAATTAATCAAGTGGTTATCGGCTCATGTACAAATGGGCGGCTTGAAGATTTGCATATAGCGGCGGGCATATTGAAGGGGCGCAAAATTCATCCGGACGTGCGCTGTATAATAATTCCTGGCAGTCAAGAAATTTACAAAGAGGCGATTCGTTGCAAATGGATTGACATTTTCATAGACGCAGGCTGCGTGGTGAGCTGTCCAACTTGTGGACCGTGCCTTGGTGGCTATATGGGAATTTTGAGCGCGGGCGAGCGTTGCGTATCGACGACGAATAGAAACTTTCGCGGAAGAATGGGGCATGTTGACAGTGAAGTTTATTTAGCAGGTCCGCACGTGGCGGCGGCTTCGGCGATTATGGGCAAAATTGCGACTCCTGACGAGGTGATTTAAATGAAGATTGAGGGCAAAGTTTGGCGCTATGGCGACAATATTGATACTGACGTGATAATACCGGCGCGCTATTTGAATACGTTCGATCCGGCGGAATTGGCTAAACATTGTATGGTAGATATTGATGAAACTTTCGCGCAGAACGTGAAGGCTGGCGACGTTATGGTAGGCGGGAAAAATTTTGGCTGTGGTTCGAGCCGTGAACATGCGCCGGTGGCGATTAAAGCTAGCGGCATTCCGGTGGTAATTGCGGCGAGTTTTGCGCGGATTTTTTATCGCAATGGCATTAATATTGGACTGCCGCTGTTGGAAATTGGCGATGATGTTGAAAAAATTTCCGCCAATGACATTTTGAAAATTGACACTGACACCGGCACGATTGAAAACCTGACAACGGGCGACATATTTCATGCTCACCCATTGCCGCCGTTTGTACAGGGTATCGCGCAGGCGGGCGGCTTGATAAATTACATTAAAGAACACGGAACTTTAAGCGCATAAACAACAAAACCGAAACCACGGGCGCTCAAGGATGAGCGCCCACCGTGCGCCAGTCACGTGATGTGACTGTAGCACGGAAGTTTTCTTTCTTTGCTAGCGTTTCTTTCTTTCCGAAAAGAAAGAAACGCTGATACAAACCATAAATTTTTTAAAAGGAGTGAATTTTTTATTATGAAGATGAAGTTCGACATTCAGCGATTTGACGTCAGTTGGAGTGGCGCAACCGAAATTACCAGCGGCACAAGTCAATCTGAACAAACCTATACTTCGACGAGCGCTGACGAAAATGCTTTGCTGATTAATACCAGCGAAGGCGTTTATATCCAAAATGCAACTGTTGAAAAAACCGGCGATTCAGACGGCGGCGATAATTGCAATTTCTACGGTATTAACAGCGCGATTATGGTTATGGGCGGCGGTACTGCTTCGATTGACGGCGGCACGGTTACCGCAACAGCGAGAGGCGCTAACGGTATTTTCTGCTACGGCGGCAACGGCGGTAATAACGGCGCGGCTGGCGATGGCACAGCAGTTATCATTATGAACACACAGATAACCACGACCGGCGACAATGGCGGCGGCTTTATGACAACCGGCGGCGGTACAACTTACGCAAATAATTTGACTGTCGAGACCAGCGGTCAATCTTCAGCGGCTGTTCGTACTGACAGAGGCGGCGGTACTGTCGTTGTCAATGGCGGAACTTACACTTCTCACGGACTCGGTTCACCTGCAATTTATTCGACTGCTGATATTTCCGTGTCAAACGCTACGCTCACTTCTAATAAATCTGAAGGCGTCTGCATCGAAGGCAAAAATTCCGTCGCCTTAACCGATTGTACTTTAACCGTGTCCAATACTCAGACTAACGGGCAGGCTACTTTCCTTGACAGCATTATGATTTACCAGTCGCAGAGCGGCGACGCGGCTGATGGTACTTCAACTTTTTCTATGAACGGCGGCACTCTTAACAGCAACAACGGTCACGTCTTTCACGTTACCAATACTACCGCGATTGTCAATCTGAATAACGTTACCATTAACAACAATGATAGTACTAATATTTTGCTCTCGGTTTGCGACGACGGCTGGAGCGGCGCGTCCAATATCGCCACCCTTAACGCCGATTCACAAACTTTAACCGGCGATGTTCTTGTTGGCGATAACTCTACCTTGACATTGAATATTACCGATAACTCGACTTTCACGGGAAATATTTCCGGCGATATTCAAAATGCAAATGGCGATACCGTTTCAAGCACGGTCGGCACTGTCAACGTAACCCTCGACGAAACTTCAAAATGGTATTTAACTGCAGATACTTATATCAGTTCTTTCAGCGGCACGGCGGCGAATGTTATTACCGGCAGCTATGATTTGTACGTTGACGGCGTTGTCCTTGACGGCACAAGCGAAACCGATGATGCTGACGATACCGTTGTAACTGCTCTTAGCATTGATAACACTGTCGATAATACTATTATCAGCGGCACGGCAGCAAATGATACCATTGTCAACAGCGGCGAAAACGTTACCATTAACGCGGGCGCTGGTAACGATTC
>CAJOIB010000049.1 GCA_905234705.1 uncultured Selenomonadaceae bacterium
GAAAAATCCAAAATCTGAAAGTTCCAAGCGCGTGGTTTTGCAGTTGCACGGCGGCGGCTATATCGGCGGGCTAACTGATTTGTATCGTGAGTTTGGCGTTAAGCAGGCGGTTGTGACGGGCGCGCGGGAAGTTTATATGATAAATTATAGGCTCGCCCCGCAAAACACCTTTCCTGCGGCTCTGGACGACGCTGTCGCGGCTTATAAATACGTTTTGAAAAAACACGGCGCTAAAAATATTATCGTGATTGGCGACAGTGCGGGCGGCAATTTGGCACTGGCTTTGTCAGTTTATCTCAAGGAAAATAATATTCAGCAACCGGCGCTTATGGTTTTAAATTCGCCCTGGACTACGCTTGAAACCGATTTGCCTTCCCGCACGGGCAACGCCGACCGTGACGTTACTCTTGGCAATACGAATACCCGAATGTACGGCGAAGTTTGCAATCCGAGTTATGGCGGGAATTTGCCGCTCAATGATTATCGACTTTCGCCGCTCCATGCCGATTTGACAGGTTTTCCGCCGATTTTGATTCAAACGGGCGGCTATGAAACTTTGCTTGACGACAGCGTTAAATTTATGGGAAAAGCGGTTGCTGACGGTGTTGACGTGACGCTGTCGGTTTACGCCGGTATGCCGCACGATTTCGCATTGGTTATGCCCGAACTTCAAGAAAGTATTGATATGTTCAAAGAAATTGGCAGTTTTGTTAATCGCCACATGAAAAATTAAATCTGCGCGAAAATTTCTCAAAAAAATAGCCGCTCCAATTTCGGGGCGGTTTTTTTATTTAGCAAAATTTTAATCGGAAATTTTTTTAGCGAGCATAACATCAATACAATGTTGGTGCGGAATGCCGCAGTTGTTGCAGTCAAAATAATATTCGTCCATAATCTCGAAGCGCCAATTTTTACCGTAATAGCTGAAAAGTTCCGCCGTCTGATAAAAATACATACCGCTTTGCAATTCCGGCGTTTCACCGGTAAAACTTTTTTCAACGCAAGCATCGAGCGCATTCAGCCCGCCAACATTTGTATTCGCCTGAATCATTTCAAAAATCCGCGCCCTGTCCTGCGGCGGAACGTGGTGAAGAAAATCTCTAGCGTAAATTATATCGAATTTAGATTCAATTTTGTACTTCAAAAAATCAGCACAGAAAAAATTCACGTCCACGCCGACGTTACGCGCTAATTCTTTGCCGATATTCAAATTTTCTTCGTCAATGTCGAACGCCGAAACAATGTAGCCATTGCGCGCGAAAAATACAGCCATTTCGCCGATACCGCAACCAATATCTAAAATAGTACGCGGCTGAGTCGGCGGCAAAACTTCAAGAATTTCGCAGGTAACTTTTTTAATTTTACTGCCATAATAATTGCTCGTGCATTTGCATTTTTCCGCGTAGCTGTTGATTTTCAGATTTTCAGAGTGATAGCCAAAAAGCGCGTCAATGGTCGTGCCAAAAACCGCCGCCAATTTCGGCAACATATCAACGTCGGGGCGGCTCTGCCCATTTTCCCAGCGCGAAACCGATTGCGGCGTTATTCCCAATTTTTCAGCTAAAACTTCCTGCGTGACTCCCATTATTTTTCGTGATTCGTAAATCCGATTTGCTAAAATGCTGTCCACTTTCACGGAGACCACTCCTTAAAAAAATTACTGCGTCTTATAAATTATCTTCCAATTTCAAAATAATGTCGCGAAGTTCGGCGGCGCGTTCAAATTCCAGAGCCTTCGACGCTTCGCGCATTTGTGCTGTTAAACTTTTTACTAAATTTTTTCGCTGCGCTGGCGTCAATTTTTTCATCAATTCGCTTGCGGATTTAGTTTTAGTTTTCTCAGATTTTTTAAGTGGAAGTTCGATTAATGGCGCGATAGGTTTTTTAATAGTTTTTGGCGTGATATGATTTTTGAGATTATAATTTTGCTGAATGGTGCGGCGGCGTTCGGTTTCGCTCATAGCGCGGCGCATCGACTCGGTGACAGTATCGGCGTAGAGAATAACTTTGCCGTGAGCATTTCTGGCGGCACGTCCGATTGTTTGAATCAGCGAAGTTTCGGAGCGCAAAAAGCCTTCCTTGTCGGCGTCGAGAATTGCGATTAAAGAAACTTCCGGAATATCAAGCCCTTCGCGCAGGAGATTTATCCCAACAAGCACGTCAAATTTACCGGCGCGCAAATCGTGAATAATTTCAGCGCGCTCAATCGTTACAATGTCCGAATGCAAATATTTCACCTTGACGCCGACGCCGCTCAAATAATCGGTTAATTCTTCGGCAAATTTTTTAGTCAGCGTGGTTATCAAAACGCGCTCATTGGCTTTGACGCGCAAATTAATTTCGGAAAGCGGGCGAACTTCAACTTCGGGGTCTACTAAGCCGGTTGGGCGAATGATTTGCTCGACGGTTTGCCCGGATTCTTTCAGCTCATAATCGGCGGGCGTGGCGGATACGTAAATGATTTGGGAAATTTTTTCGTTAAATTCGTCGAAAGTGAGCGGGCGATTATCGCGGGCGCTGGGCAGTCTGAATCCGTTATCAATCAGCACGCCTTTTCTGGAGCGGTCGCCGTTGTACATAGCGCGAATTTGCGGCAAAGTTACGTGCGATTCGTCAATCACCGTCAAGAAATTTTTAGGAAAATAATCAATCAGCGTGTAGGGCGGCTCTCCTGCATTTCTGCCGGTTAAGTGCCGCGAATAATTTTCAATGCCCGAACAATAGCCCATTTCGTGAATCATTTCCAAATCAAATTTAGTGCGCTGTTCAATGCGCTGTGCCTCAATCAGTTTGTGCTCGGAATTGAAATAATCAATCTGCGCCTTGAGTTCTGCGCGAATATTTTTTTCAGCGCGCGCTAAATCGGCTTCGTCCGCCACGTAATGCGACGCCGGAAAAATAAAAATTTCCTCACGCACGCCCAAAATTTTTCCCGTCAAAGTGTCAAATTCAATCAGCCGGTCAATTTCATCGCCGAAAAGTTCAATGCGAATGGCGCGCCCATTGTAACCGGCGGGCGTCACTTCAACAACATCGCCGCGCACGCGAAATTTCCCGCGCTCAATCATTACGTCGTTTCGCTCATACCGAATCGCAACCAGCCGCTTCAAAATCTCGTCGCGCAGAATTATTTGCCCTTTATACAAATGCAACAGCAGCTTATGATAATTTTCCGGCGAACCTAAGCCGTAAATGCAGGAAACGCTTGCAACAATTATCACGTCGTTTCGCTCGAAAAGACTGCACGTCGCGGAATGGCGCATTTGGTCAATTTCGTCATTAATCGACGCGTCCTTTTCAATGTAAGTATCGGTTTGCGGAATGTACGCTTCGGGCTGATAATAATCGTAGTAGCTCACGAAATAGCCGACGTAATTATCGGGGAAAAAGCTTTTAAATTCGGCGGCAAGTTGAGCGGCAAGCGTTTTGTTATGCGCAATGACGAGCGTTGGGCGCTGAATTTTTTCAATAACCTTGGCGATTGTGTAAGTTTTGCCAGTGCCGGTCGCGCCGAGTAAAACTTGAGCGGCTAATCCATTTTCAAGTCCCTCAGCAAGATTTTCTATCGCTTGAGGCTGATCTCCGGTCGGCTCAAATGGCGCAATTACTTTAAATTTTTTATTCATCAAACTTCCTGCGCTGTCAATAAAACTTCGACTTTGAGATTGGATTCTTTATTAAGGTCGATAAATTTGCTCTGCGTAGTTTGGACGATAGGCTGAGAAATAACTTCGTCATTCATAAACAGAATAATTTTGGCGCGTTGCCCGTCGCTCAAACCAACCCAGCAGCCCACGAACGATTGACGCATATGTTTCATAAACAAAATCCCGTAGCGGCTGTCGAGTTTGCCTTTGTTAATATCGCCGTACAAAACTTTGAAAATGTCGAAGGGCGAATTTCTTTTCGCGTAGGAGCGGTTAGCCGCCATAGCGTCGTAAATGTCGAGAAAAGCTAAAATCTTGCCGTAATCGCTGATATCTTTAGCCTGCAAATGATTTGGGTAACCAGTGCCGTCGCAACGTTCGTGGTGGTGCAAAATTCCGAGCAGGACGTTATTAAAATTTTTGAGCGGCGAAAATTTCAGCATATCAAATCCGTAATCGACGTGGCGGCGCACAAGTTCAAGTTCCTCTGGTTCGAGTTTACCGGTTTTATTTAAAATGGCGCGCGGAACTTTAGTTTTTCCAATTTCAGTGAGCAAACCGGACATAATCAATTCGCGCATAATATTTCTTGGCCATTTCATCCATTTAGCGAAAACGCCCGCCAGAATCCCGACGTTAGTTGCGTGGTGAATTGTATAATCGCCGTCGCGCGTCATATTGTGAATCTGGCTGATAGCGATTGACGCGTCGCAAAGTTTATCTACATTCGCAGGATCTAAAACTTTATCCAATTTCTTCAAATCAATTTTGCCGCCGCGCTCCACAGTAAAATAAATATCGTGAATGTTATTGTAAGTATCTTGATAGTGCTCCCAATAATCATAATCAATCAGATTATCCGCGCCTTCGATTTTTACAGGTTTCTTTTCCTCTTCGGGTTCGTCAATATAAACTGAAAAAATATTTTGACCAATGAGGCTGTTAATTTTTTTGGCGTCGAGGATAGCATTTTGCTTGAGAAGAACTTTTCCGCTAAAATCTTTGACCTCGCGCCCGACTTTCATACCAGGACGCAAATTATCTACGTCACAGGATTTTAACATACAAAACCGCCTCCAATGTTTTTATTTTTTTTATAATATTTGCCAAAATGCTTGAAGTTCCTGCAATTAATAACGGCATTTCTTTACTTTTTCAAAAAAAGAAAGAAACGCCGCGCGATTTATGTAAAATGTATGTTATGATTGTTGTTGCCAACCGCCGCCTTGATATTTCCAACGAGAGCCGTCAGAAAGTTGGAAAGTTGAAGTAGGCGTTACATTATCTTTGCCGCGAACTTCTAATTGCGAGCCGTCATTCAGCGTAATTAAAATCATTTGGCTTGAAACTTGCAAACCAAAATATTCAAGAATATCGCTGAGACTTACATTATAAAGATTAATTGTATCGTCATTTTCCGCATCAGTGATTAAATCTTTGCCGCCGCCATTGCCCCAGAAAAATGTATCAGCGCCACCACCACCTGTCAAAGTGTCATTGGCAGCGCCGCCGCGAATTTCATTGTCTAAATCATTGCCGGTTAAAGTATTGTCCGACCACGAAACCAAACAGCGTATATTTTTTGCCCCAACAAATTCTTGACCGTTAGAGCCGTCCAACGCAATATTCACGCCATTTAAAGCAAAATTAACTGTTCCGTCATTGTCATTGAATTGGAAATAATTTACATTGTTATCATAATACAACGTGTTTTCGGTATCAGCAATTTTCGCCGCGCCGATATTTTGTCCGTCAATAGAATACAAAATTGTTTCGTCATATGTAAAATCAGTTTCGACCGTAAGAGTGCCGCCGCTTTGTCCCGTGACAGTGATTGTATTTCCGGAGCGATTAATCGCCGCTAAATTTCCCTGCAAGACAAGCACATCGCCGCTTGAATTTGAACCGGCTGTAAAGTTCTTCACCCTGTCATTGCCGTTGCCGTCAACGTACCAGAAAAAGTCGCGGGAATTTCCGCCTGTCAATGTATCGTCGCCGCCAATTCCGCCCCACAAACTGCTTGAGCCACTACCAGCTTTAATTTCATTGGAAGAAGAATTTCCGGCGATAATGCGTCCGCGATTATTGTTCGAGGCGTCGATATTATTAATCTGTTCGTTGCCCCAAACAGCATTATTGTTATCGAAATAATCAACTCCGCCCAACCAGATATTTCCTTCGTGCGCAGAATCCAAAACAAGCGTCATTCCGCTCATATGGGTATTGTCCGGCAAATTTTAAATATTTATCGTGGGAGTTTCTTCAGTGGTGAAGCGACTGCCCCAAGTATTTGGATCGTCAATCACGCTATTTATAACGTCATAAGAAATCGAAGAAATTCCTAACATGCTCGCCAAATCGTTATATGCGTTGATAAAATTTCTGTAACTTGCGGAGCTGGCTGTAACGTCATTGTCATTTTTAAGCGCTGTTGCATAATCGGAGAGCGCGATATATTTCTTAGCAAAATTTGTAATGGTATTTTCATCATATCCTAAAATTTGGGAAACGTAAGATTTAAATTCCGCTGTAAATTCTTCCAGGGTAATTTCCGGTATTGTTTTAAACGTCTTCACATCTTTGACAAAAGCCTTAAAAAAAGTATCTACTTTTCCGTCACCAAGAAATCCCAAAAATAGAAAAATAGTATCCGTTGCACAAGAGACTATAACCTTAGTACACAATTCACTTTCAAGTTGCGTCAATTTAGCAATATACTTATTTGCGGCGTTTTTTGCTTGGTCTGAACTCCAATCTACCGAATAATCTTCAGCAGTAGATTCATTTGTAACGGTGGCGTGATTAACCATACCGGAAAACGGAATTGTGATACTGTACGTTGTGCCATCGACTTTAACTGAAGTATTTATTGTGCTAGTCCATTTGGAAATAAGATTATTGATTTGCTGAACTAATTCGCCGCCTTGCCACTTGGTTATCAGCGCGAAGTTGTCAATTTCTTGTACCGCGACATTTGCCAATTCTTCAGCAATTTTTTCATAAACTTCACTGGGAAAATTTTTAGGCGTCACGCTGTTTTTAAATTGGGCGAGCAATGACTCTGTTTCTAATTGTCGATTGGCGATATTTCCGACAGCATTTTGAATATTATCCATATAATAATCGACGCCATTTTTAAACGCTGTCTTATTAAGTGAAGCCGTCGGTCCGGTATAGGAATTTGTAAATTTGTGAGTACCAGCGGGATCTTCAACGGCAATGTTTTTGTCTTTCGCACTGACAAGTGAAATTGTACCATTGCCAATCGTAAGTAAAACGTCATTATCTACAACAGTCGCGCTGTTCAAAACGCCATAGCCAATTTTTATTGTGTCGTCTGAACTAAATCTAGTAAAGCTGTCGTTGCCGTCGCCGGAATCATATAAAATAATATAATCGCTATCGGTAATGTGAATGTCAATGGTATCGTTGCCTGTTCCACCTTTCAATGTTGCAGAACTCTGAGCATGTAATGAAGGATTGACATGACGAATGAAATCATTTCCCTCCTCTCCATCACAATAAGCTTTTGCGTCATAGCTGTAAATGATATCATCGCCATTGCCACCGTAAATTGTGACATCACCATTAATACGCCCATAATTGCCGCTATCAATATTATCATTACCATCGCCAGCAAAAATCTTTACCTTGCTACCATAATTGTAGATAGAATCGTTTCCTTCGCCTGCTAATATTGTCACATAATAACCAACATTCGATAAAGTGTCATCGTCGCCAGTTCCGCTTATCTGTGTGTTTGCACTGGAATTGGAAATTTTTAATCCTTCTGCCATTAGTTATCGCCTGCTTTCTTTAGACAGAGCCATTAATTATTTTTGTTGTAATTTTATCTTACCCCCCCGTTGTCAAGTTTGTACTCTAATTTTAATAAAATTTTAAAGACAGTCGAAGTTTCTTTACAAAAAAACGCGCCTAGCCACAATGTGACTTGCGCGAATAGTATATGCAAATGATTTTATAAATTAGTCGATTCTTGAAATTTGAAAATCGCCAGCAGATTTAACAGCGGCAACAATTTTTTCGTCGCTGACTTCGTTGTTCCTGTCCATAAAAATCTCGGTAAAACTTTTGTCTGCACGATATTTAACATCAATAACGCCGTCTAAATTTTTCAGCGCGTCAACAATTTTTTCCGGATTATCGCCTGTCACGCACAGAACTTTATAGTCAAGGCGTTCAATTTTGAAAATCACGGGACGCGTACCGTCATTGCAGCAAGCTATCATCATATGTTCGTCGTTCGTCCAATTTCGCATAATCGAGCCGCCCTGCAACGCCGTATAAACATAGCGGCTAAAACAATCCCACGCTTCCGCACAATGCGCGCCTTTGCCCTGCGTCCAAAATGTATCTTCGTCGCCGTAACGCTCAAACAAATATTCCGCGCCCACTTCATAAAATGGACACGCGCCGGATTTAGGATCGGCAAGATATTTCGCCTGTAAATCCGGAAAAACTTTCTTGTCAATCACCGTCATTTTGCATTTGTATTGCATTTTCAACTCTCCTAAATTTTTTCAACCTGCGCGACCGCCTCAATGTGCGAACTGTGCGGGAACATATCCACCGGCTGAATTTTTTTTGTATGATAACCAAGTTCAGCCAAAATCGCCAAATCTCGCGCCAATGTTGCCGGATTGCACGAAACATAAACTATTCGCGCAGGATTCATCGCCGCCAAAGTCTCCAAAACCTTTCTGTCGCAACCAGCGCGCGGCGGGTCGACAATCACCACGTCAGCATAAATATCAAGGCGCGGAATAACTTTCACCGCATCGCCTACAATAAATTCAGCGTTGCGAATTTTGTTTTCGCGCGCATTTTTATTAGCGTCGTCAATCGCCGAATTTACAATTTCCACGCCAATAACTTTGTACGCATTTTTGGCAACATAAAGCCCAATCGTCCCCGTGCCGCAATACGCATCTATCACAGTTTCTTTGCCGGTTAAACAAGCAAACTTTTTCGCCGTCTCATATAAAACTTCAGCCTGTGTCGTGTTAACTTGAAAAAACGAACGCGCCGAAATATTAAATTCCAGCTTGCCGATTTTGTCCTTAATCGTCGGCTTACCATACAAAATTTTAGTTTCACGTCCCAAAATTACGTTGTTGTGAAAAGTTTGCACGTTTTGCTGAATGCTGGTGACGTTGGGCAATTCTGCGCGAATGGCTTTAGCAATATTTTTTTCATTGGGAAGAATTTTCGTAGCGGTGACGAGCACAATCATCAATTCGCCATTAAAACCGACGCGGCTCATAACGTGGCGCAAAATCCCCTTGTGCGAATCTTCGTCGTAAGGCGAGATATTAAACCTGCGCAGAATTTTTTTCACGGCAACCAAAACTTTATCGGCGACGTCTTTTTGAATAAGGCAAATATCGGTATCGATAATTTTATGAGAGCCGCGCGCGTAACAGCCAATCGCCAAATTTTTGCCAACCGGAAACTGCATTTTATTTCGATAGCGCAAGGGATTTTCCATACCGAGCGTATCAAAAATTTCAACGCCGCGAATTTTCCCAATGCGTTCGATCGCGTCAACAACTTGCTGACGTTTCCAAATCAGTTGCGCGGGATAACTCAAATGCTGAAGTTGACAGCCGCCGCACTGTTCAAAAATCGGGCAAATCGGTTGAACTCTATCCGGACTTTCGCGCAGAATTTTAATCAGTTTACCAACCGCGTAATTTTTTTTAGTATCAATAATTTCAGCAGAAACTTTTTCGCCAGGCAGCGCGCCTTCAACAAAAACTGTCAGATTATCAAGCCGCCCGACACCTTCGCCATTAACGCCCAAACCATTAATTTCAATTTCAATCATAATTTTTCCTCAATGTCATTAAATCTTCGCTCAACTGCAATTTTAAATCTTCAACAGAATCAAAAACTTTTTCGTCGCGAATTTTTTTCACAAAGCTAACTGAAATTTCTTCGCCGTAAATATCGCCGCTGAAATTGTCGATAAAAACTTCGAGCCGCCGTTTCGCCACTTTGAAAGTTGGATTATCGCCGATATTCGCAATGCCGCTGTAAAAATTTTTCCCAATCTTGACGCCCACAATATACGCGCCGTTCGGCAACATCGCGCGGTTATCGTCAATTTCCAAATTCGCCGTAGGAAAACCAAGCTTGCGCCCGCGTTTATCGCCGTGAACCACCGTTGCAACGTAGGTAAAATTCCTGCCGAGAAGTTCATTCGCCTCAGCCAAATTTCCTTCAGCAATGAGCGCGCGAATCCTGGTACTGCTGACGCTTTTTTTGCCAATCGTCACCGCAGGGCAAATTTCCGCTTTGAAACCGTAATTTTCGCCCTCGCGCAGGAGCATTCGCCCGTTGCCTTTGCCGAGCCTGCCAAATGTATAATTCGGTCCGGTAACGACATACGCCGGAGAAATTTTTTCGCGCAGGAGTTCAAGAAATTCTTCGGGCGATTTGCGGCTGAGTTCCTTGGTAAATTGAATTTCTATCAAAATTTCGACGCCCAAACTTTCAAAAATATCGCGGCGCAAACTTCGACTTCCTATCATTAACGGCGCATTTTCCGGCGACAAAACGCTCAACGGGTGATTTGAAAAAGTGAAAACCATCGAAGTGCCGCCAATTTTTTTAGCAACTTCCACTGCGCGACGAATGACGCTGGCGTGCCCCAAATGTACTCCGTCGAACATTCCCAATGCTAATACCGGCTGATTATATTTCTGCGTCAAACCGGCGATTTTTTTTATGACTTCCAAAAAATTTACCGCCCTTCCTCAAATGAATTTTATTATAGCAGGTATGGAAAATTTTTGCTATAATACTTTGAAACGCGATAAGGATGGTGTTTTTGTGAAGTTTAAAATTTTAAGTTTGTTGATGATAATTCTTGCACTGGCGATACTTTGCGGGTGCGATTCTAATGTTACCAAGGACGTGAAAGCCAGAAATTTACCCGTTGAGCCGCCCTCTCCCGTTGAAGAAATTTTGAAGAATATGTCGCTGAAAGAAAAAATTGGGCAAATGGTGATGATTGGCGTTTACGGAAATTCTATCAACGACGACATCAGATTTTTGTTGGCGCAATACCATATGGGCGGGATTATTTTTTTCGACAGGAATATGGACAGCAAAGCGCAGGTTAGGAAATTCGCGGAAGATTTAAATTTGGTGGCTGTTGAAAAAGTTCCGCTTTTTATTGCGGTTGACGAAGAAGGCGGCATTGTTTCACGAATGAAGCACGATTTGACGCCGCCGCCCTCTCAAGAAGAAATTGGTTACGGCGGCAATCCGGCTGACGCTTTCAACTACGCGAAATTGAATGCGCAGAATCTGAAAGACATTGGCATTAATTTAAATTTTGCGCCGGTGGCTGACGTTGGAACGCAAGACACGCGTTCATTTAGCAGTGACGCTGAAATTGTTGCTGAATTTGTATCGAACGCCGCCAAAGGTTATGAAGACGCGGGACTTTTTTATTGTTTGAAACATTTCCCAGGAATTGGGCGCGGAGTTGTAGATTCTCATCAAGACGTTTCGACAATCGACGCCAGCAAAGAAATTCTCGACGCTGAAGATTTACTGCCTTTCAAAAAAATTATCGCCGAGCAGGATAATTCCAAATTTATGATAATGGTATCGCATTTGAAATACAGCGCGCTTGACGCCGAAAATTCCGCAACACTTTCGCCCGCGATTATGACTGATTTGCTCAGAAATGAATTGGGCTTTACCGGCGTTGTGATAACGGACGATTTGGATATGGGCGCGATTGCGAATCACATTGACGCGAATGATATTGGCGTACAAGCGGTATTGGCGGGCGCTGATATTTTATTGAGTTGCCACGAATACGATACTCAACAAAAAATTTACGTCAGCATTTTGAATGCGGTTGAGAGCGGCGAGATTTCGCAAGAAAGAATTGATGAGTCGGTACGCAGGATTTTAAAAATGAAACTTGAATTGACAAGGCAAAACAAATAGGGGGATTGTTATATGAGAATAGACATAGCGCAATTTAAATCGCATTTGGGCGAGATTGACAAGAATTTTGAAATAGCGGCGGATTTTATTAAAAGCGCGAAAAATTCTGACGTGGTGGTATTGCCGGAACTTTGGTCAACCGGTTATTTTCCGACGCCGCTTGAAAATTTTGCTGACAAAAACGGTGAGCGCACCGCCGAATTTCTAAGCGATTTGTCGAAAAAGATGAACGTTAACATAATCGGCGGCTCGGTTATCGCGGAAGTTGACGGCAAATATTACAATCGCTGTATGGTGAGCGACCGGCAGGGCGAAATCATTGCAGTTTACGATAAGACGCATTTATTTAGTTTTGCCGATGAGCAGAAAGTATTCAGCGCGGGCGATAAAATTGTGACGGTGGACTTGGACGGCGTGAAGTGCGGGCTGTCGATTTGTTATGATTTACGTTTTCCGGAATTTATAAGGAAGCTGACATTGCAGGGCGCGAAGATTTTATTTGTGCCGTCGGCGTGGAGTTTATTAAGGTTAGTGCCGCGGCAGATATTGACGAAGGCGCGCGCCATCGAGAATCAAATTTTTGTGGTATTTGCGAATAGTGCTGGGCGTTCCGAGATTATAAATCCGCTGGGCGTGGTAATTGGCGAAGCGGGCATTAATGAGCAGAATTTGAGTTTGTCGATAGATTTGGATTCGGGCAAAGAATTTATAAAGGCTATGAATTTGCTTAAGGACAGAAACTTAGCAGTCGACAACTTATAACCAAACTAAAAAAGGCGCTCACGGATGAGCGCCCAATGCGGCGCGCTTGCGTGGCTTGCGTAAGCAAGGCATGCTCTTTAGTATCACGTGATGTGACTATCCGCGCTTACGCTAAAAGAAAGTTGATATTACACAACAAAACGTTGCTCATTAGTAAACCAGGTTACAACTTCGGGAGCAGAGCCGCGTAAACAAAACAAAATTATCTTGTCGCCAGCCAAAAGAATTGTATTACCGTTTGGAATGGCGGCTTTATTTTTGCGCACGTACGCACAGACTAAACAGGATTTCGGCAGTTTCACGTCCATTAATCGGTTACCCTCTGCGCGAGCGCCTTTTTGAACGATAACTTCAACGGCCTCAGCTCTAGCGCCTTCCAAAATCGACACGCGCGTAACTCCGCCGCGCCGAACAAACGCTAAAACTTCACTCGCCGACAAAAGACGCGCCGATATTACAACGTCCACACCAACTTTTTCAATCAAATCAACATATTCAGTGCGGTAAACGCGAACAACCGTTTTTTTCGCGCCCATATGTTTCGCCAACAGCGCCATCATTAAATTCAACCTGTCATCTTCAGTCAAACAAACAATAACATCAGCTGAAGCAATTCCTTCCTCAGCAAGCAAATCAACATTCGTGCCGTCGCCGTAAATCGCAATACTGCCGCTTTGCAAAATCTCAGCCATATCTTCACAGCGCTTGCGATCTTGCTCAATGACTTTGACTGAAACGCCCGAAGAATTCAACTGCATAACCAACGCCCGCGCAATTCGCCCCGCGCCGATTATCATTACCCGCTCCAACGGTCGAGTATTCTGCTGAACAAAACTTAAACTAAGCTGTTCAATCGACTCTGGGAATCCGATAAAATACGCGCTGTCATGCACTTGAAAAAAATCATCGCCGTGCGGAATAATCATCCGATGGTCGCGGTGAATCAGCCCAGCCAAAACTCCCGACGGCAATTTTAAACTTTTCAGCGGAATATTCGCCCACTTACTCCATTTGTCAATTTTCGCCTCGAATAGTCGAACTTTCCCGCCTGCAAAATCATCCACATTCAACGCCGCCGGTGTCATTAAAATTCGGTAAATCTCATTCGCCGCTATCAGCTCCGGATTTATCATCAAATCAATATCAAAATTTTGTTTCAGATAATCCTTCGCTTCGCTCATAAATTGCATATCGCGAATCCGCGCGATTGTGTGTTTCAAGCCGTGCTTTTTCGCCAGCACGCACGCCACCATATTAACTTCATCAATGTCCGTGACGGCAATAAAAATATCAGCGCCGTTAATTTCTGGGTCGTTCAACGTTATCGGATTTGAGCCGTTTTTATTAATCGTCATAACGTCAAGATTTTCTTTAATGGCGGTCAGCTGCTCTTCGTCCTTATCGACAACAACAACTTCGATTTTTTCATTGCTGAGAAGTTCGGCGATAGTATAACCGAGTTTGCCCGCGCCTACAATCACCACGCGCATTTATTTTGTTACTTTGTCCATAACTTTTTTAGCCTGGTCAATGTCTTTCTTAGTCTGCTTAGCTTTGTCGTAAGTGTCTTTCATCGTGTCAAGCGTAGTTTTACCAGCCTTATCCTTGTCAAGAGTGGTCTTGCCGATTTTGTCTTTACCAAGGGTAGTCTTGCCAGTTTTATCTTTGTCGAGGGTGGTCTTACCGATTTTGTCCTTGTCAAGCGTAGTTTTTCCAACCTTATCTTTGAGTTTATCGGCTTTGTCTTTAGCGCTGTCAACCGTTTTTTTTGCGTCCTCAAGTTGCTGTTTAGTTTCGGTAATTTGTTTCTGAGTGTCGTCAATTTTTTTCTTAGTATCGTAAGCTTTTTTGAAATCGCTTAGCGAAGCCGCATCAGCAGTTTGCAAACTTCCGGCGGAAATTCCAAATACAAATGCGCCAATCAACGCACCGCTCAAGATTTTTTTCAAATTCATAGTCAGTTCCCCCTAATTTAAGATTTGCTTATTATAAACCAAATCGCAAAAAATTTCATTAGCACAAGATTAATTTTTCAATAAGCGCCGCGTTCCTGCCAAACCGCCTTGATTGTTTTAAAAAGATACATCAAATCAATCCAAACCGACCAATTCCGCACGTACCAAGTATCCATAGCAACGCGCTCCGGATAAGTAGTATCACTGCGACCGGAAACCTGCCACATTCCAGTTATCCCTGGCAAAACCATATAATACTCGCGAATATTCCCGCCGTAACGCGGAATTTCTTCATCGACAATCGGACGCGGACCAACAAGGCTCATTTCGCCGCGAATAACATTCCAAAGTTGCGGCAATTCGTCAAGGCTCGTGCGCCGTAAAAATCTTCCCAGCCGTGTCACCCGCGGATCATTCGTCAGCTTGAAAGTTTCTTCCCACTCCTGCTTAGCCGCTGGATTTTCCTCAAGGTATTTTTTCAATTTTTCCTGCGCGTCCGGTATCATTGTTTTAAATTTGTAGCAAGGAAATTTTTTGCCGTACATTCCAACTCGCTCGTGAGCAAAAATCGGATTGCCGCGGCTCTCAACCGCTATCGCCAGCGTTATTGAAATTAACAGCGGAGAAATTATCAGCCCGCCAACAATCGTAAAAATTAAATCAAATGCCCGCTTGAAAATCCGATTTGACATACTCGAAAGATTATTGCGCAGATTCAGCATTAAAATTTTTTCGCTGAATAAAATCGACGCGTCAACGCTCGACATCGGCGTCCCAATCAAATCCGGTATGAATGAAATATTTTTTACGCGCGGCTGAATGTCATTAATAATTTCCTGCAGTTGCAATTTGCTGATGCCAGGCGCGGCGATAACCACGGTTTTAACTTTGCTCTTGCGAACAATTTTTTTTGCTTCACTGAAACCGCCGAGAATTTTAAATTCATTGGGCAGATACGTTGAAACAGGGTGGTCGTCAATCAAACCAATCACGTCGTAGCGGTAGCCTAAATCTTCGCGCCAAAATTTTATCACGCGCTCCGCCGTCAAGCCCGCCCCAATCACTATTACCGGCTCGCTGAATAAATTTCGCAACTTCAAAAATTTCAGTACCGCGTATCGTATTATGCACACGTTAAACAATATCAAAATTCCAAATAAGATTATGAACAGCCGCGACGCCTGGTCGCCCGCTTTCAAAAAATATATCAAAATTATCGACGCCATCCAGCCGTAAAACACCGATACGAAAATGTCGCGCATTGTCTCAACCACCGGTTTCATTTGCCGGTACGAACGCGAATGGCTCAAAAATATCAGAAATAATAACGGCACCCAGCCAAAAATGTAAATGTTTGAATAGGCGTAATATACTTGATTCCAAAAATCGGCGGCGTTCCTCAAAAAAAACGCTATGTACTCCGTCAAGACAACGCCGATATAATCAAACAGCATAAATAACAGCGTCGGTACAAATTCCGGCAATGTTTTTTGAGTTTTAGGTTTCGGCGACTGCATGACAAACTCCTCTTACAATAAAAAAGCGGCGAAAAAGTTTAACCTTCTCCGTCGCATATTAAATTCGGCAAAAAATTTACTCGGTAATTTCAATCTGATTATTTTCAAAGCCGATAATGCAACTTTCGTAATAGCCATCGCCGGTCGTTCGCGGACCGCTGATAACTTCGTAGCCGTCATTTTTCAATTTGGCGGTAAGTTCATCGACTTTCGCTTTGCTGCCAACGCTGAAGGCAAGGTGGATAAAGCCCGTGCGATTCAAAGTTTTTTCGGCGTCGTCAAGTTCGGGTTTCGTCATAATCTCAAGGCGCGCGCCGTCTTCAAAACTCAAAAAGTAAGATTTAAAATTCGTGCGCGGATTGTGATATAGATTATTCGATTTGGCGTCAAAATATTTGCAGAAAAAAATTTTCGCGCCTTCCAAATCATTGAAATAAATAGCAGTGTGTTCAATCTTCACGTCAAACGCCATCCTAAATTATTTTGTGTCCTCGAAAGTGTAAAGCGATTTTCTGAAATTCATAATATCTTCTTCGCCCAAATGGTCAACAATGAGTTCGACTTCAACGCAACGCCCTTTGTTCGTGCGGAAAAACATAAACACGCCCTGCTCGTCGGTTTTCAAAACGCCTTCGACTTCGCCGTCGTCGCCCTTAACTTCGATTTCTTCAGCATTAATCAACATAACGCCCTTATTGTTTTGCGTGATTTTATTAATGCCGACGTACTCATAAATATTTTGAGCGCGGAATTTGTCAAGGTATTCGTTCAAAGTTTTTTCGTCAGCTTTGTTAAAATCGGGCGTAGTTTTATTATCGAAGGCGTCAAAAGTTATTTGAAAGCCCAAAGTGATTTTGCCGCCCTGGCTCGCAAAGACAAGCAACTCACGTTTCGCACTCATATCGACTTTGACCAGCGGCTTAACTGGACAAATTATCTTGTAGCCAAAATTTTTACTGGTGTATTCGTAAACGCCACTTGACGCGGCAAGCGCCGTCGCCGAAAAGCACGTTAGCAACAAAGCTATCATCAATAGAATTTTTAACAACAAAATCACTCCAATTTTAAAAAACTTTTCTCAAGCGTTGAATATAAGCAAAGATTTTTTTCAGCGCCACCGCTGCCGGATTCGACAGTTCTGTTGTATCAAAAACTTTTCTCAAGCGTCAAATAAACTTGAATCAAAACCAGCGCCGCCTCAACAACTTTTTGCTTAATTTCACTGCGGTTGCCGTTGAAATTGAATTTTTTAATGGTATCGCCGGTAGGTCCGCTGACAGCCACATACACCAAGCCGACAGGTTTTTCTTCAGTGCCGCCGCCTGGTCCGGCAATTCCGGTAATGCTGACGCCGATTGTCGTACCAAAAACTTCGCGCACGCCAATAGCCATCGCCAGCGCGGTTTGCTCGCTCACTGCGCCAAAAAGATTCAGCGTCTCATCTTTAACGCCAAGCATACTTTTTTTAATATCGTTGGAGTAAGCCACAATCGAACCTTTGAAATATTCGGAGCAACCCGCCGCGTCAGTCAATCGGCTGGTTAAAAGCCCGCCCGTGCAAGATTCAGCGCACGAAATATTAAAGCCTTTTTCCTTGAGCATATTCCCAATCTCGTATTCCATAAAATTCACGCTCCCTTAGTCAATGCGTTCAGCCGCCAAATCGTAAACAAAACCGTCGAGAACTTTCACCTTGACAATATCGCCGGCTTTACTGCGCCTGTCATTTTCAATATAAATCTGCCCGTCAACTTCCGGCGCTTCACGATAAGAGCGCCCTTCAACAACTTCAGCCACTTCAGCGTCGCGCCCTTCAATCAAAACTTCCAATTCTTTGCCCTTCAAAGTTTCGTTGACTTCCTGCGAAATCAAACTTTGAATGCTCATCAATTCGTGATACCGTTCCTGCGCGACGTCTTCTAAAATTTGCCCGTCCATATTGTAAGCCGGAGTATCTTCTTCGGGCGAATAGACAAATACGCCGACCTTATCAAGGCGCTGTTCCTGTACGAAATTTTTCAGCGTTTCAAATTCTTCATCAGTTTCACCAGGATAGCCGACAATGAAAGTTGAGCGAATCGACACGCCAGGAATTTTCTCGCGCAGTTTTTTTAGCAAAGTTTCAATCGACGCGCGCGTATCCGGTCTGTGCATACGTTTCAAAACATTATCGTCAGCGTGTTGCAATGGCAAATCGACGTAGTTACAAATTTTCGGCTCAGCGGCGATTAAATCAATCAATTCGTCCGTGAAACTCTGCGGATAAGCATACAAAATCCGAATCCAATGAATTTTTTCAATCTTGACAAGTTCACGCAGCAAATCACAAATTTTAACTTCGCCGTACAAATCGCGCCCGTAATTCGTCGAGTCCTGCGCGATTAAGTTAATTTCCTTGACGCCTTCATTAGCAAGCCGCTCGACTTCAGCCTTAATATCTTCAATCGGGCGGGAAATTTGCCTGCCACGAATCAGCGGAATTGCGCAAAATGCACAGCGATGATCGCAGCCTTCAGCAATTTTCACGTAAGCAGTATAATCGGGCGTAGTGCGAAGGCGCGGCGTTTTCGCGTCATAAATAATTTCCTTGTCGCCAATAAGAATAACGCGGTTACCGCTCAAAGTTTCATCGACAGCCTCAGTAATTCTGTCCCAAGCGCCCGTGCCAATTATCGCGTCAATCTCCGGCATTTCGTCAAGCAATTCTTGTCTGTAACGCTGACCAAGACAGCCCGCCACTATCAGCGATTTGCAATGTCCGTTTGTTTTATATTCAGCAAAATTCAAAATCGTCGTGATAGATTCTTCCTTTGCCGAGGCGATAAACGCGCAGGTATTCACAATCAGAATATCGGCGTCAGCGGGATTCGGCGTAATTGTCCAGCCGCGCTCATTCATCAGCCCAAGAATAACTTCAGTGTCAACCAGATTTTTCGCGCAGCCCAAACTTATAATTCCAACTTTCAAATCAGTGATACCTCTTTTTTAGTGGTTAGTGGAAAGTGGAGAGTGAAAAGTGCTAGTCTCTAGCCCCTCTCCACTATTCCCTACTTAAGTCTAACGTCCTTGACCCAGCGGTCTAAAAATTCGTGGCGCTGTTCAGTAGTGAATTTCTGAGAATCGTCAAACAGCACAAGATTTTTACCGGCAAAGCTTTTATACGCTAAAGTTTGCGGATTCGTCGAAATAAAATAAAATCCGTTTTTCTGCAAGGCAAGTTGCGCGTCGTCGCTCAAGAGCCAGTCAGCAAATTTCGCCGCCGCAAGATTATTTTTCGTAATTCCAATCCCAGTCAAAATGTAACTCGTGCCGTCCGAGGGATAAATTATTTTCAGCGGATAATTATTTTGCATATAGCGCAAAGTTTCACTCTCAACTGCGATTGAAATATCCGCCTCGCCCATACCGGCTTGACGCACAGGATTTGATAAAAATTTTGTGTACTGCACAACCTTCGGGTGAATCCCGCTCAAAATTTCGTACGTCTCATATTCGCCGAGATTTCCAATCATTTGAAACATAAGATTCGACGAAGCGTCAGCCGCCAAAAAATCAGTGATACCTATCCGCACTTTTCGCGCAGAAGCAAGCGCATTCCAAGTATCGGGAATTTCATTGAGCGTGCGCAGATAATCTTTATTCACGCAAAAAATAACCGGATCGTACCAAATGCCAATCCAGCGGTCGTGTTCGTCTTTGAAATTGGTTTTAACCGCGTCGTTAATTTCGGAAATGTAGGGCGTGAGCAAATTCATTTCCGCGGCGGCGCTCAAAACTTCGCTGTCAGTCAAAATTAAATCTGCAGATTCGGTTTGAACTTTTTGGATTAAATCTTTCGCGGGCAAAGGGACAAAATTTACGCGCACGTGATTTTCGCGCTCATACGTTTCCGATAAAATCGTCACGGTTTCAGCGGGCAAAGTCGTATAGGCTCGAAGTTCCTGCATTGGCACAGCAGAATTTTTTTCGTCAGCGCCCACGGGCAAAGTTGCACCCGCCAACGCCGCCATTACCAACATCAACGCCGTTAAAAGCAAAATCGTATACCGTCGCATAAATTCTTCCCTCCATAAAAAAATTTCCGCCGCTATTATAGCTAACTTTCATATTAATTACAAGATTTTTATTGGCGGCAACGGCAGGATTATTTTAACGATTAGAGAATAAAAACTATATGGATTTCCGAATAATATTTTGAGGGGGAATAATTAAATGGCTGAAGCAACTGTTAAAAAACGCGGCGAAGATGTCAACACTTTAAAAGACAAATTCCACAAAGATGAAGTCGACGCAAGAGCCCGCGCCGCAATTCCGTACACCGGTCGGTGGCATAATATTTTCCACATTGACGCGCCTTTTTCGTTGATAAGCGATCCAAATGGTTTGTGCAACCTCAACGGCGAATATCACATTTTCTGTCAGTGGAATCCTATTCCGCAAAATCAAAATTGGCACAAAAATAAATCGTGGATGCATACCAAAACCCGCGATTTCGTCAACTACAGTATGCCCGAACTTTCCCTTTGGCCGACCGACGAACACGACAAAGACGGCTGCCATTCCGGTTGCGGTTTCGCTGAAGACGGCAAACTTCGCGTTTTCTATACCTGCAACGCCCGCGACGATAATTATGTTCGCACGGTTGTTCAACGTTTCGGCACTTTGCAGGAAGATGGCGCTGTTTTCAAAGAAGAAATTCAACTTGTCGGCAACCCCGAAGGTTACACTGCGCATTTCAGAGATCCTAATTTCTTTTATCGCAATGGCGTTCGCTACTTTGCAATGGCGGCTCAACGTATGAGCGATTATCCTGCAAAAAGTTCGCGCCCAACTAACGGCTGCGTTTTAATCTACAAAGAAAAATCTGAAGGCGGCTGGGAATTGCTCGGTGAAGTCAAAACCGATTATTACGATTTCGGCTACATGTGGGAATGCCCGAACCTGTTGCAATTCGGCGATATGGACGTGCTGATTGTTTGCCCGCAAGGCGTACCTCACCAGGAATTGAAATATCAAAATCACTGCCTCTCCGGCTACTTCATTGGACATTTTTCAGTTGATAGCCTTGATATGATTCATGGCAAATTCCACGAACTCGACAAGGGCTTTGATTTCTATTCGCCTCAAGTTTTCGCAAATGAAGCGCGCCATATTTTAGTTGGCTGGATAGGAATGCCCGACCTTACTGATACGGTTGAATCCGCTCAAGACGGCTGGCTTTATACTTTGACAATGCCGCGCGAACTTCTCTTGCACGAAGGCAAATTGCGTTATCGCCCCGTCGAAGAAATGAAAGCGCTCCGCAAAGATTTTCAGAATGTCGACGTATTCAACACCGCGAATGTTGCAGCTAACCTTGCTAAAGGCAGCGAATCTGAATTAGATATTACATTCGGCGCTGCCCGCAAAGTTGAGATTGCTGTTAAATGGGGCGAAGAAAAATTCACGATGACCTACGAGCGCGATACTCAAACCATTTTGCTCGACAGGCGCGGAATGAAATTGGGAGGCAGAGGCATTCGCAAATTCACGGACGGCAAGAATACCGACGTTGAATTGGGATTCCGCAAGTTCAAACTCTTTGCTAACCTTGATTTGCAATTCAGACTGTTTGTCGATCGTTCAGCTATTGAAGTTTTCCTGCAGAATGGCGAGGAAGCTTGCAGTATGCTGATTTATCCGGAAAGTGACGAAGCTCCGAAACTTGAAATTAACGGCGACGCTCCGCTCGAAAAAGTTTCCGGCAAAATTTACGAACTCGGTGGATTAAACTATAAATAAAAATCTATCTACAGTTGATATACCTTTTTGTCCCGTCAAATGTGGCGGGATTTTTTATATAAAAATGAAATATCGCTAACATTAGAACAACATTAAAATTTATTATATATCTTGACAGATTTATATGTGGGGGATATAAATAAATTTATTATAGTAGGCTTTGTTTTGTTATGGGGGAGTGAATTATTATGAAAGAGAAATTTTTTAACATTCAGCGTTTCGCGATTCGAGGTACGAGCGGGAATGACACGCTCAAAAATGATAATACCTATAACGTTATGATTTATGGCTACGGCGGTAATGATTCAATTTACAATTACTACGGCTCTAATTCGACAATCGACGCGGGAGATGGCGACGATACAGTTACTGTTTATTACAGCGATTATAATTCAATAAATGGCGGCGCAGGGAACGACCTCATTACAGTGGGCGGAAGTTTCGATTGGTCTTGGCTTCCAACGATCAAGGGCGGAACTGGTAATGATACCATTTACGCCCATCCAAATACCTATGGTTCGTTGTATCAGTATGCCTCGGGTGATGGCAATGATACCATTTACAATTTCAGTTCAAATGATACGTTAAACATAACTAGCGGTAATTATTCAACCGCAACGGTTGGCACTGATTTTGTCGTTTATGTCGGCAGTAATTCAATCGTCCTCAAGGACGCTATTGCCAACTATGCAAAAATTAATATTAAAAATTCTTCCGGCAATATCACCACCTATAACAACTATAATACCAGATATGGAACAAGCGCCAATGATTCAATCATAAACATAGCTGACAGCGTTGCAATTTACGCACAGGGCGGCAATGATACTATTCAAAATTACGGTCGTTATGTGACAATGGACGGTGGCGCTGGCAATGATAGTATTTACAATAATAGCTATTACTCGACAATAAATGGCGGAGAGGGCGCTGATACTATCATAAATTATAGCGGTTACAATTCAATAAACGGTGGCGCAGGTCATGACAGAATCAGCCTTTATAGCAACAATTACTACTATAAAAATACTGTCAAAGGTGGTAAAGGCAACGATACTATTTTCGGTAATAGTCTAGCAAGTAGCGGCTATGGCGCTGTTTATCAATACTCGCAGGGCGATGGCAATGATATTATCTACGGTATTACGAGCTACGATACAGTTTCAATTAACGGCTCAATTAATACACGTTCAACCGTCGGTAATGACATAATTTTGAACATGACGGACGGTGGCGCTATCACTTTGTCCGGAGCGAAAAATAGGACTCCTACTATTACTGTTACCAGCGGCGAAGGCACTTCCGGCAAATATATCAGCAATTCCGCGAGTAATGCAGTCATTACCGGCACGGCTTACAATGATACTATTTACAATACCGGTGTCAGCGTTAAAATTTATGCCAGCGCAGGTGACGATTCCATTTTCAATTACGCTTCGGGTTGGAGCGACAGCCGCGTAACTCTTGACGGCGGCGCTGGCAACGATACCATTATGGGACGATTCGGCGATTCGTCAATTTCTGGCGGCGAGGGTAACGACTTAATCAGCTTAACCGGCGACGTTGACAGAGCAACCATTAATGCGGGTGCTGGTAATGATACGATTTACAATGACGGTTACCTCAACAAGGACGGAATGCAACTTTTCCAATACGATGTTATCTATGGATTTACCAGCAACGACACCATTTCAATCAGCGGTGGAAATTACACAAAGTCAACCGTTGGCAGCAACGTAATTATCAGTGTAACCGGAAGTACTACTTCACTAAATGGCGCAATGACTTTAATTGGCGCGGCTGGCAAATCTTTCAAAATTTATCCACCCCAAATTTTCACCGAAGGCGACGATTATTATTCAAATAGCACAAGCTACACGGTTTTAAATGCACTCGCCGGTAATGATACTGTTTACAATTCCGGAAAATACGTTGCCATTAATGGCGGAGAAGGTAATGATTCCATTTACAATTATTCTACAAATTTTAGCAATAGCCGTGTAACTCTTGACGGCGGAACTGGCAACGATACCATTATGGGACGATTCGGCGATTCTTCAATTTCTGGCGGCGAGGGTAACGACTTAATCAGCTTGACGGGCGACGTTGACAGAGCAACTATTAACGCGGGAACTGGCGACGATACCATTTACAATGACGGTTATATTGGTATGGATGGCAGGCAAGTTTTCCAATATGCGTCCGGCGATGGTTACGATATCATTTACGGCATGACCACCGCTGATACAATTCATATAACCTCTGGCAATATTTCAAACACTTCTTTGAATGGCAGCGATGTAATTTTAAATGTTGGTAGCGGCTCTATCAATCTTAAAAATTATGCAAACAAGTATTTTTACTTGAAGACGGGCACTGGTTCAGCAGTTTCTACAATGATAGGCGGCGGCGTGAGCATTAATAACACAATTTCAGGCATCTCAATAAATGGCTCAGCGTATGCTGATTCAATCGAAAATTCCGGCAGTAGAGTTACAATTACGACGGGCGACAGCGCAGATACCATTTACAATGACAGTTACGGTAGCTCAGTAAAAGTTTACGCGGGCGATGGCAACGATACCATTCAAAATTGGGGTTCATATGATACGATTGACGGCGGCGATGGCAACGACAGTATTACGGTTTATAATGGCAGTTACAATTCGATAAATGGCGGCGCAGGCGATGATCGAATCAGTCTGATTACGAGCCAATCTATATTTACTATTAAAGGCGGCACTGGCAACGATACCATTTTCGACGATACTAGGAATGGTTATGGAAGAATATATCAATACGCTTTCGGCGACGGCAACGATTTAATTGTTGGTTCAAGAAATAATGATACCATTTCAATCAGCGGTGCAAAATATTCGCGCTCAACTATCGGTAACAATTTAATTTTGAATGTAACCGGTGGCGGCGCTATTACACTTAGCGGAGCAAGTTCCAAAAATCCTACCATTATTGGCACACTCGAAGGTGGCGTAAGTATCAGCAATTCTGTAAACAATACAGTAATTACCGGCACGGCTTACAATGATACTATTTACAATACCGGTGTCGGCGTTAAAATTTATGCCAGCGCTGGTAATGATTCCATTTACAATTATTCTAACAGCTACAGCGGCAGCCGCGTAACTCTTGACGGCGGAGTGGGCAACGATACCATTATGGGACGTTTCGGCGATTCTTCAATTTCCGGCGGCGAGGGTAACGACTTAATCAGCTTGACGGGCGACGTTGACAGAGCAACCATTAATGCGGGTGCTGGTAATGATACGATTTACAATGACGGTTACCTCAACAAGGACGGAATGCAACTTTTCCAATACAATACGGCGACGGCAATGATGTTATCTATGGATTTACCAGCAACGACACCATTTCAATCAGCGGCGGAAATTACACAAAATCAACCGTTGGCAGCAATATTATTATCAATGTAACCGGAAGCACTGATTCGCTTAACGGATCGATAACTTTGGTCGGAGCGGCGGGCAGAATTTTACGAATTTACCCGACCGTTGAACCTGTGATATTCACCGAAGGCGACGATTATTATTCAAATAGCACAAACTACACGGTTTTAAACGCGCTCGCCGGTAATGATACTGTTTACAATTCCGCAAGCAGCGTTACAATCAACGGCGATGCTGGTAATGACAAAATTTATAGCTCCGGCTATTACACGTCAATTTCCGGCGGCGCTGGTAATGATTCCATTTTTAATTATTCTAGCAGCTACAGCGGCAGCCGCGTAACTCTTGACGGCGGAGTGGGCAACGATACCATTATGGGACGTTTCGGCGATTCTTCAATTTCCGGCGGCGAGGGCAACGACTTAATCAGCTTAACCGGCGACGTCGACAGAGCAACCATTAACGCGGGAACTGGCGACGATACTATTTATAATGATGGTTATATCGGTATGGATGGCAGACAAGTTTTCCAATACACCAAAGGCGACGGCAACGATGTTATTTACGGAATTACTAACGCGGACACCATTTCAATCAGCGGCGCAACATACACTCGCTCAACAGTTGGCACTAACTTAGTTTTGGATATAACTGGCGGCGGCGCAATGACTTTGGTCGGCGCAAGTTCCAGGACGCCCACAATTATCGGAACTGTCGAAGGCGGCTCAAAAGTAGGCATAAGTATCGAAAATTCTACTTCGCGCAGAACTCTTATCGGAACTGCCTACGACGATACTATTTCAAATATCTACAATAGCGGCGGCGATTTTGTTTCAATAAATGCGGGCGCGGGCAATGACATCATTTCCAATAATTACGGCTATTACATTACAATGAACGGCGGCGAAGGTAACGATACGATAACCAGCTTCCGCGGTTCGAGAAATTCCATAAACGGCGGCGAAGGTAACGACGTAATAAGCCTCGGCAGTAATCACGGTTCGTCAACAATTAAAGGCGGCGCGGGCAATGATATTATCTACGGCGACAGTTTGAATGGCAACGGAATTTTGTATCAGTACGCGGCGGGCGACGGCAACGATGTAATTTACAATTACACTTCAATCGATACGATTAATATTACCGGCGGCGATTTCACAACTTCCACAGTTGGCAGCAACGTAATTATCAGCATAACCGACAGCAACGCCTCTCTCGCAGGCGCAATAACTTTGAACGGCGCGGCTGGCAGAACAATCAATATTAATCCGGTTGATAGTCTAATCATTAATAACTATGGCAAAAACAGCGTAGTCAGCGGCACGTCCGGCAATGATACCGTGAATAACTACGCAGGCGGCGCTAAGATTTACGGCGGCGCAGGCGATGATTCCATTTACAGCAACGTAAACGACAATTACACCGTCCGCAGTTCGTACGGCTACGTAACAATTGACGGCGGAAAGGGCAACGATAATATTTACAGCAACGATCCTTACGTCAGCATAAATGGCGGCGCTGGCAACGACACAATTAACAGCCGCGTTTGGGATTACGTAACTGTTGACGGCGGCGACGGCGCTGATGTTATCACGGCTGGTGGCTATTACAATTCGATAAACGGCGGCGCTGGCAATGACCTTATCAGTTTGAACGGCAGCAGTTCCTCTTATGGTATCACAGTTAAAGGCGGAACGGGCGACGATACCATTTACGGAAACAGCGTAGCTTCCAGCAGCAACGGAGTTGTTTATCAGTATAATTCCGGCGACGGCAACGATGTTATTTACAACTTCAACAGTGCTTACGATACGCTCACCGTAAACGGCAGCACTTATACGACCATAGCCTCCGGCAGCGATATTTTGGTGAATGTAACCGGCGGCGGCACAATTACACTGGTCGGCGCGAATAAGACTAGCGGCATAAAGATTACTAATTCCACTTCGTACAGAACACTCGTCGGAACTGCCTATGACGATACTATTTCAAATATCTACAATGGCGGCGGCGATTACGTTTCAATCAACGCGGGCGCGGGCAATGACACAATTTATAATAATTGGGGCTATAACATTACAATAGACGCGGGCGCAGGCAATGATACAATTAACAGCTCCAGAGGTTCAAGAAATTCGATTGACGGCGGCGCGGGCAATGATTTAATCATGATTAGCAGCAGCAACGGCAGAAATGTCATTCGGGGCGGCGAAGGCAACGATACCATTTATGGCGGCTCGAATAGCTACGGCAATTTGTACGAATATGAAAATGGCGACGGCGACGATATCATTTACGGCTATCACTCCAACGATTCGATAACAATCAGCGGCGGTGATTATACCACCTCGACTATTGGCAATGATGTAATTATCAGCATAACTGATAGTAATTCTACCGTCACAACCGGCACAATCACCCTTAGCGGCGCGAAAAACAAGACGCTGAATATTTATCCTACCGTTGAAAGTGAATCGCCCGACCCCGCGCCTACAATTCCTTCAGACCTTAGTCAACAAGATGTTATCAGAACATTTATGGGCGTTTTGGATACGGTTTCGTCTGACGGTGTCGGTAGGCTGAATCAAGCGGTTAGCGTGGCTTCTGGCGGCTACTTCACCAATATACAGGCGGCTATCAATCAGATGGTCAATGATTGCCAAAGTGCGAATAATGCTAATGACTTCCTCCTCAATTACTGCGGGATTAATCTGAACAATACCGATACCGGCGCGATTAGCGGCTACGACGCGGGCGGCTCGACTTACCAAAAGACTGCTTCGGGCGTCGTTCCGGAAACCGGCAGCTTGAGCTCATTTACCGGCAATTCATTTACCACCAACGGGCTGAGAGTTCAACTTTCTTCATTCTCAGATTCGTACTATATGACGCCGAGTAATTTGAACTTCAGTAGCTTGAATTCAACGCAGCAATATATTTGGCAGGCGCTTTATACTTGGTGGACGGACGGCGCGCTTGATCTTATCACTGAATCCTACGGCGATAATTACGGATTTAATACCGGTTCTTCCGCAACTGTCAACGAACTTTATTTCGGCTTTGAAAACGAAAATAGCGGCACATTGGCAGCGACTTACAGCTGGAGTTCTTATCCGTATCAATCGACTACACAGCTTGCGATGACTGTAAATATGAATTACTATAGCAACGTGATAAACGGCAACCAAGACGGCAGAATGAGCAACCGCGATGATTTTTATCTTGATCGCGTACTTGCACACGAATTTACTCACGCCGTTATGTCAGCGAACGTTGATTATTTCCGCACTTTGCCGCAATTCCTCAAGGAAGGTATGGCAGAATTGACGCACGGCATTGACGACGAACGCGAATCTACCCTTCGCTACTTGGCGGGCAATTCTTCAATGTTGCGTAACTCCTTAAGTTTGACGAATACCGGCACAGGAATGGGCTATGCTTACGCTGGCGGTTATATGTTCCTGCGTTACCTCGCTAAACAATCTTCAGAAAATGCAGTTTCAAACGATAATAGCTTGTCCGAGTTGTTTACCAGCAACAACAGCGCAAACGATGGAATTAGAAACGTAACCGTCAAGAGCGGAGTTTTGACTGTTTCCAAGAATTTCAACGAAGATATGATTGATTTGTCGACTTACGGCACGACCGTCACGAAGGTAAATGCCACTGCAATGACCAATGGAATTATGATCGTTGGTAATGAGCGCGCTAATTCAATTAAAGGCGGCGCGGGCGCTGATACTGTTTCCGGCAACACCGGCAATGACAGCATTTTTGGCGGCAAGGGCAATGATATTCTTTACGGCGACGCTGGCAACGACATTATAAAAGGCGATGCTGGCAACGATACAATTAGCGGCGGCGCAGGTAAAGATACCTTGTACGGTGGCGCTGGTAATGACATCTTCGTTTACGCGGCGGACAGCGACTATATCGCTGATTACACCGCCGGACAAGACAAAATTAAACTCGTTGACGCAGATATCACCAGTTCCTCAGTTAAAGGCTCTGACGTTATCCTTAATGTTGGCTCGACCGGCTCAATCACCGTTAAGGGTGGCAAGGGCAAAAATATTACTGTCATTGATTCTAACGACAGCGAAAGCACAAGAATTTATTCAACCGCTTCAGTTATAGGTGCGAGTGCGGATTCAACCGATACAATTCCGGTGGGAATTTCAGTTAAAGGCGCAGTTCTTACTGCAAGTTCGGCGTTTACCGGTGCAACTATTGACCTTTCGGATTATGCTTCGGCTGTTACGAAAGTAAATGCGGCGGCTCTTACGAGCGGAGTGAATATCATTGGCGACTCTGCGAATAATTCTTTGAAGGGCGGCAAGGGCAAGGATACATTGTACGGCGGCGCAGGTAACGATACTTTAATCGGTGGTACGGGCGACGATGTATTTGTTTACGGCGGCGGTAAAGACGTCATAACCGATTACTCGGCGGGCGACAAGATTCAGATTGAGAGCGGCACAATTTCAAATACCTCAGTTAGCGGTTCGAATGTTATCTTCAAGATTGGCAGCGGGACTTTGACTGTTAAGAATGGTAAGAACAAGAATATCACCGTAGTTGACAGCGAAGGCAATGAAACCACGCAAAAATATCCTGTTTTGGCGAGCAGTGCGGATTTGTTTGAAGACGACAACTACATGACGAATGACACGAAACTTGAAGACATTACCGGAATTACTGCAGATAAATATTCTGTGACGGAAATTCAAACTGTAAGCAATGACAAATTCGCGCAGGACGAAAAGAATTATATTACTTACAGCAGCAACAAATAAAATAAATTCATAAACTAAAAAGAGGCGCTCACGGATGAGCGCCCCGCCCGCGCTAGTCACGTGATGTGACTACAGCGGGCATTTTTCTTTCTTTGCTAGGCGTTTCTTTCTTTTTTAAAAAAGTAAAGAAATGCCGATAATAATTTACACCATAGCCAAAAGTTGATTGCGAAGCTCCACGATAGGCTTGTAGAGAGCAACATAATCAGCTTCTTTGCCTGCGCGAAGCATTTCAGTCATATCAGCGAGTGGATTATAAATCGGCGTAAGTGCAAGGTTGCCAAGAACGCCCTTAAGCGCATGAGCCGCCTCAAACGCTTCACTGTTATTCCCCGCCTCAAGCGCCGCACCGAGTTTGTCAAATTGATCGCTGGAAAGCCCCATTTTGAGCATCCTGAAATAGAATTTTTCGTTATTCATGCAACGCGTCAAGCCTTCCTTGGTATTTACGCCAAATTCATTGAGTTTCTCGATTGTAAGCATAAAAATCACCTTTCAAAAATTATTAAAAGTGCTATAATAATAGGTAACACCACGAAAATAAGTTATCTACACCTCAAAAAATGGGGGGGGGTAGTCCATTAAGGGAGTTGGTTTTATGAAAAAAATACTTATCGTCGATGATATGATGGTATCATTGATGATGACAGAAAATATGTTAGCTGACCAGTATGAAACTTTCTGCGCGTCTTCCGGCAAAGAGGCGATTGAAATTTACCGGCAGGAACACCCAGACATGGTTTTATCCGATTTGAGGATGCCAGGTATGAGCGGCTACGAACTTCAACTCGCTTTGCAGGAAGAATATCATAAAATTATTCCATTTATGTTTATGACGGCGGACCACGACGAAGAAACTGAAAGTAAGGGCTTCGATAACGGCGCGATGGATTTTATTCGTAAACCGTTTCGCCCAGATGTACTTTTACGCCGCGTCGCCAATATTATGCATAATGTTGAACAGGTTCAAAATTTAAAGAAAAACGCTGAAACCGACGCCTTAACCGGTCTTTTGAATAAAGCTTCATCTGAAAAAGAACTTACCGAAATGTGCAAGACTACCGCCGGCGCTCTTATGATGATAGATTTGGACAGTTTTAAACTTGTCAACGATATTCACGGACACGCTATGGGCGATAAGGTTTTGATAACTTTCGCGGATATTCTGCGCGCCGCTGTTCGCCCTTCCGATTTGCTCGGCAGAATGGGCGGCGATGAATTTATTGCTTTTTGTCACGGTATCCACGAAGAATCTTCCGTTGCGCAAAAGGCTAAATTTGTTAACGAGCGAATCACTGAAGCCGCTAAAAAATTGATGGGCGAAGATATGAATATTCCGCTCGGCGCGTCAATCGGCTGCGTTTTCGTTCCAATGCGCGGCACTGATTTTCCCGAACTTTATAAAAAAGCCGATAAAGCGCTGTACATTGTCAAGCAAAACGGCAAGCACGGTTACAGCATTTACACTGAAGACGCTCCGGAAACTGAAAAAGCTGACATTGCCAGTTTAGCCCAAGTCGAAATGATTTTGAATGAGCGCAATCTCGAAGCGGGCGCGTTTATCCTGTCATTTGAAAATTTCCGCGCAGTTTACAGATTTTTGAAACGCACGCGCGGCTTTTACAGTAAAAACACCTGCATAATCGGCTTTTCGCTCAAACGCCACAAAGAAGGCGGCAACATAACTCTCGCGCAGGCAATAGACCAATTCATTGAAACTTTGCAAAAGACTCTCCGTCAAGGCGACGTCATTACCAAAAACGGCAATAATCAAATTCTCGTACTGCTCACCAATACCGACGCTCAACGCGAAATTACCAGCGCCGTTAATCGCCTAAATAAAAATTGGGGCGCTAACGAAGGCGGCACTTATTTTTGGTTTAATTACGAATGGCAGGTAATTGATAAGTAAATGCGGCTTATTGCAGATAATACCTTTTCGCTTTGAGCAAGTCAAGAAATAAATTAATTGCGCGGGCGAAAGGATTTTTATTGCGATGTGTGGAATACTCTAACAGTTAATTTTAAGGAGGAATTTATTTTGGCTGATATTACTCAAAATTCACAGGCTTATGATCGTCTGAAAAAATCTATCGACGAGATTGTTCACGTGACAAATACCGTTACCGAGGCCGTTGCAAATGTTTCAAAGAGCGCCGCAACCCTCGCAACTGTCGGGCAAGAGGCTATCAAGCAGGCTAAATTCTTGCAAGAAAAAAATGACGACACGGTTAAAGTTATCGACTTCATTACAAATATTGCAGGGCAGACAAATTTGCTCGGTTTGAACGCCGCTATCGAAGCCGCGCGCGCCGGTGAACAAGGTCGCGGTTTCGCCGTCGTCGCTGAAGAAGTTCGTAAACTCGCTGAACAGTCCCGTGAAGCTACTGAAAAAATTCAGCAGACTTTGAACCAAATGAATGGCGCTGTTGCCGAAATTTCAAAAACTATCGAACATACCGGCAAAGTCAGCGAAGAACAGGCTACTTCGACTTCGGAAATTTTGTCGAACCTTAAACGCGCTATGAAGGCTATCGAGGAACTTCAAGCGTATATCGAGGCAATGAAGTAAAATTAATGGCACACCAGAAAAAGGTTGCCGTTGCAATGAGTGGCGGTGTTGATAGCTCATTGACAGCGGCAATTTTAATTTGCAAAGGCTATGAAGTTGTCGGCGTGACTATGCAGCTTGAGAGCGATAATTTTCGTGAGCGCAGTTGTTGCAGTTCAAAAGATGTGGACGATGCGGCGGCTGTTGCGGAAAAACTCGGCATAGATTTTCACGTGGTGGATTTTCGCGCAGATTTTCAAAAAAATGTTATCAATTATTTCGTGGCGGAATATTTGAATGGACGCACGCCTAACCCCTGTGTTCGCTGTAACAAGAGAATTAAATTCGGCAAGCTGTTTGATTTTGCTGATGAAATTGGCGCGGATTTTTTGGCAACGGGGCATTACGCGCGAATTGTTTTTGAAGATAATCGTTACAAGCTGAAAAAGGCGCTGGACATTCGCAAAGACCAGAGTTATGTGCTGTACAATTTAACGCCGGAAAAACTTAGCCGAATAATCCTGCCGCTCGGTGAAATGACTAAAATTGAAACGCGCGCGCTGGCTGAAAAGTTGAATTTGCCCGTCGCGCAGAAACCCGACAGTCAAGAAATTTGTTTTATTCCGGATAATGACTACAAAAGTTTTCTGCAAAATTTCGCGCCGAATGCTGAGGCTTTACAGGCTGGCGAAATTGTTGACACTGCTGGAAAAATTTTGGGGCGTCATAATGGCGTGGCGAATTATACTATTGGTCAGCGCAAAGGTTTAGGAATTGCCGCGCCTAATCCGCTTTACGTCGTTAAAATTGACGCGGAGAATAATCAAGTCATTGTTGGCGGCGCGGACGAAGTTTTTTCCAGCGAATTGACTGCTGAAAATGTTCATTGGATTTACGAGCCTGCTTTTCCTGCGCGATTGACGGCGAAAATTCGCTACGGTCCGAGAGTTGCTGATTGTACTGTTTATGAAAATTTGCGCGTGAAATTTGATACGCCACAGCGCGCAGTTACCGCCGGTCAATCGATTGTTTTTTATGACGGCGACGAAGTTTTAGGTGGCGGGGTTATCCGCTGATACACTAAATTTCATCATTAAAAAAAGTTTTTGCGTGAAGATTGAACTTTTTTATGATTGCGGAATTATCCGCTATATAATGGGAGGGTTTAACGATGGCTGTACACGTAATTGAAGAGGCGCGGCGGTGTTTACAATGCAAAAAGCCGCTGTGCAGATTAAAAGGCTGTCCGATTCAAACAAATGTGCCGGAAATGATTAAGCTGTTTTTGGAAGGCAAATTGCAGGAAGCGGGGCAAATGCTTTTTGATAATAATCCGCTGTCAATAGTTTGCTCGTTGGTTTGCGACCACGAACACCAATGCGAGGGCAACTGCATTCAAGGCAGGCGTAAAGACGGCGCGGCTATTCAGATTCCGAATATCGAAAATTACATTTCGGATTTTTATTTTGACAAGGCGAAAATTGAACGCCAGCCGGACACTGGGCAGCGCGTGGCAATTATCGGCTCTGGTCCTGCGGGTATTACTATTGCAATTAAATTGGCGGCGCTTGGTCACAACATTACTATTTTTGAGCGCATGGACAAAGTCGGCGGGATGATGCGATATGGCATTCCCGCTTTTCGTTTGCCCAGAAATATTCTTGACAGGTATCAAAGCAAATTGCGCGAATTTGGGATACATTTTCGCCCGAATACGGCGATTGGCGGCGCTCTGCACCTTGATGATTTATTTGAAGACGGCTACGATGCTGTATTTATCGGGACTGGCGTATGGCGTCCAAATCGCACGCGCTGCAAAGGTGAAACGCTCGGCAATGTTCATTTCGCCGTGGATTATTTGAGAAATCCGGAAGCGTACGAATTAGGCGATACGGTTGCAATAATCGGCGCGGGCAATTCGGCTATCGACGTTGCGCGAACTGTCATTAGAAACGGCAGCCGCCACGTTACGCTTTATGCGCGCGGTCAACGCATTGCCGCCAGCCAGCGTGAATTAGACTACGCCGCGGTTGACGGTATCGATTTACAGCAGGGAATGGCGATTAAAGAATTTACCGAGAAAGGTCCAATTTTTATTCCTCGCGATTTCGACGAACAGGGCAAAGTTATTCACGAAGGCGAGCCGGTATTAATGCCCGCCGATAGTACGATTATTGCGATTAGCCAAGGACCGAAAGATAAAATTGTTAACACCACGCACGATTTGAACGTCAGCGAAAAGGGCTTGATAACTGTTGACGAGAGCGGGCAAACTACGCGCGAAGGTGTTTTTGCGAGCGGCGACGTTGTTGCTGGCTCTAAAAATGTTGTGCTTGCCGTGCTGTATTCCAAGCAGGTTGCCATTGCCATTGACGAATATTTAAAATCCAAACGGAAATGACTTCCCATTATGAAACAAAGTTTGAGTTATGAAATTTTCGCGCAGGACAAATAAATTATATGATGACGCGCGTTAAATCTAGATAAAATCTCCGTCAAATGGCGGGGATTTTTTTTGGAAACATTAAAATTATATTAGAATTGCCCCCAAAATCTTGATTAATCAGAATAAAATTGTTAAAATAAGTATAGTAAAAATGAGCGTTTTGGAAGCTAGGAGGGAGCGGATTATTATGAAGGAATTAGATTTTAAGATTCAGCGGTTCGCGGTGTATGGGACAAGTGGCAACGATACGCTGAACAATAACAGTAATAATGTTATAATTTATGGCTATGGCGGTAATGATTCTATCTACAACAGTGGATACTATACCTCAATAGTTGGTGGTGAAGGTAGCGATACCATTTATAATTATGCCAAATATGATACAATTATCGGTGGAGACGGTGACGATTCCATAGGAATTTATGGCTGGTTTGACAATACAATTGATGGCGGCAATGGTAACGATACCATTGTTGGCGAAAGTGGAGACAATTCCATAAACGGTGGAGCAGGTAGTGATAAAATTAGTATATCTAATTTTGGAGGCAATACAATTAAAGGTGGCATAGGCAATGATACCATTTACAGCGACAGCATCTCCTTCATCGGCAACGGTGTTCTTTATCAATATGCATCCGGTGATGGTTACGATGTTGTTTACGGCGTCACGAACTATGACACCATTTCAATCAGCGGAGCAACCTATTCGCGCTCAACTGTAGGTAGCAATTTAGTTTTGAGCATAACCGGCGGCGGCGCTATGACTTTGTCCGGCGCAGTATCAAGCCAGCCCAAAATTATCGGAACTGTAGCCAGCGGAAGCGGCAGAGTTATTGACAACTCCGCAAGCAACACTATAATAACCGGCACGGCTTACAACGATTCAATCAGAAATAACGGCGCTTACTCAACCATTAATGTCGGCGCGGGCAATGATTCAATTTACAACACGGCAAACTATGTGACGATAGACGCAGGCGAAGGCGTCAACAAAATTTATAACAGCGGAACTCGAATTTCAATTAGTGCTGGCTCTGGCAATGATTCGATTTATCATTATTCGTCGAGTTACAGC
>CAJOIB010000050.1 GCA_905234705.1 uncultured Selenomonadaceae bacterium
TTTACAGGAAGAATTTTTTCCGCGTCGAAATTTACATTGTCAAAATATTATAGGAGGCTTTTATCTTAATGAATTGTTTTGAAACAGAATTGGGTGGCAGAAAATTAATTGTCGAACAGGGCAAAATGGCTAAACAGGCAAACGGCGCAGTTCTCGTAAGATACGGCGATACAGCGGTATTGGTGGCTGTAACTTCGTCGGCGAAACCGCGTGAAGGCGCAGATTTTTTCCCGCTAACCGTTGACTACGAAGAAAAAATGTATTCGTCCGGCAAAATCCCTGGCAGTTTTTTGAAACGTGAAGGGCGTCCGCAAACCAGCGGAATTTTGCGCAGCCGTTTAATCGACAGACCGATTCGTCCGCTTTTTCCCGAAGGTTTTAGAAATGACGTGCAAGTTACCGCGACGGTTATTTGTTACGACCCCGATAACGCGCCCGAAATTCCCGCAATGCTCGGTGCGTCCTGCGCGATTTGTATTTCAGATATTCCATTCAACGGACCAATCGCGGGCGTGCGCGTCGGCAGGATTAACGGCGAATTTATTATCAATCCCACGCAGGAACAAGCCGAAACTTCCGATTTAGATTTAATGGTTGCCGGTTCAAGCGACGCGGTTATGATGGTTGAAGCCGGCGCTAAGGAATTGCCCGAAGAAGTTGTACTTGAGGCGATTTTATTTGGTCACGAGGAAATTAAGAAACTGGTTACTTTCCAAAATGAAATTGTCGCGCAGGTCGGCAAGCCTAAGAAAGATTATCCGCTTTTCCACCCGAATGAAGAAATTGAAGCGGCAGTTCGTGAAATTGCGCCGGAAAAAGTTGACGATCCAGATAAACTTGCACGCGACGCCGCGATTGACGCCGTGCAGGAAGAAATTACCGCCGCGTTGCTTGAAAAATTTCCCGCTGAAGAATATCCTACCGCCGAGCAGGAAATTGGCGAAGTTTTTTACAAAGTCAAGAAAGACGTTGTGCGCCGCATGATAACCCATGAAAAAATTCGTCCCGACGGCAGAGAACTTGAGGAAGTACGCCCGATTAGCTGTGAAGTTGGACTTTTCGCACGTACTCACGGCTCTGGGCTTTTTACGCGCGGGCAAACGCAGGTTTTGACAATCACAACGCTTGGTTCAATCGGCGACGAGCAAATTGTTGACGGGCTCGACCCAGAATATACTAAACATTATATGCACCATTACAACTTCCCTGGCTTTTCGGTTGGTGAAGCAAGACCTTCGCGCAGTCCTGGCAGGCGTGAAATTGGGCACGGCGCTTTGGCTGAACGCGCCCTTGAACCGGTTGTTCCTTCGATTGAAGATTTTCCGTACACAATCCGCCTTGTTTCTGAAGTGCTCGAATCGAACGGCTCGAGCTCTATGGGCAGCGTTTGCGGCAGTACTTTGAGTTTGATGCAGGCTGGCGTGCCCATTAAGCGCCCTGTGAGCGGCGTAGCAATGGGTTTAGTCAAGTCTGACGATAAATATACCATACTAACCGATATACAGGGCTTAGAAGACGCGCTGGGCGATATGGACTTCAAAGTCGCCGGTACGACCGAAGGCGTCACTGCTATTCAAATGGATATTAAAATTGCCGGTATCACCCGCGAAATTTTATCAGACGCTCTCGCGCAGGCGAAACGCGGCAGAAGTTTTATTCTCGGCAAAATGCTTGAATGTATCAGCGAACCGGCGGAAGATCTTTCACCCTACGCGCCGCGCGTTATGACGATGAAAATTCCCGTTGAAAAAATTCGTGAAGTTATCGGCACTGGCGGCAAAATGGTTAACAAAATCATCGACGAAACCGGCGTTACGATTGACATTAAAGACGACGGCAATATTTTTGTCACTTCCACGGACGTTGACGGCATTAAGCGCGCGCTCAAGATGATTGAAGATGTCATTCACGATTTTGAAATTGGCGAGATTTACGAAAATGCTCCGGTTACGCGCATTGAAAGTTTCGGCGCATTTGTAGATTTGTTGCCTGGGCGCGAGGGGCTTTGTCATATTTCGCAACTTGCCAATGAGCGCGTTGAAAATGTTGAGGACGTTGTTAAAGTTGGCGATACTTTGACGGTTAAAGTTGTCGAGATTGACGAAAAGGGACGCGTTAATGTAAGCCACAAAGCAACTTTGCCTCCGACCGATTTGAGCCGCAATGCCCGCAGAAATTTTGACAGCCGCGGCGATAGAAAATCTTTCGACAGAACTTCGGATAGACCGGCATTTGATAAAAAACCATTCGACAGGAAACCCTTTGACAAAAACAACGACCGCAACGGCAACCGTCCGCCGCGCAGAAAGGTTTGATTTGCCGTGAAAATTTTTACGCTGATAATCGCGCTGATTTTTATGTTCAATACCACGAAAGTTTTTGCCGCCGATTTTTCCAATACTGTGAATAATTTCAACTGGTATTACTATAAAACGCTCGACAAGGACGCAAATATTTTTTATTCGCCGTACAGCATAGCCGCCGCGCTTAGTATGCTGGCGAATGGCGCGATTGGGAAAACCAAGCAGGAAATTCTCGCCGCGCTGTCTGCTAATTCTATGAAAGAGTTGAACGACGGCTTTGCTAAATTTCACGGCGCTATGGCTGAAAATTATTCTGACGGGCGGCTTCTGCGCGAATCCAATTTGTTGCTCATTGATGAAGATTACGCGGGCAACGGAATAGATTTGCGCTTCAAAAATAAGGTTGAGAAAGTTTACGGCTATGAAGTTGCGCTTGTCGATTTTCAAAATGATATTTCCGCCACGAAAAAACAAATCACCGGCTGGGTTGATAAGGTCACGAATCATTTAATCCCGAATTATCAATCTATCGCCACGGAAGATACCGCCGTCGATTTGCTGAATGTGGTTTGTTTCAAGGGCGAATGGAACAGCGCTTTTAAAACCAACGACACTCGCGAAAGAATTTTCCACAACAAAAATTTTTCGACTTCAAAAATTGAAATGATGCATAAAGTTTTCGACGAAGAAATTTCCTACTACGCGGACGAAAAATATCGCGGAATTGAATTGCCGTACAAAAAATCTGCGAATAATACTATCGTTGCTATGTACGTGATTCTGCCGGTTGACGAAAATAATTTGAATATCGCTGACGCCTGGGACGCCGAAACTATTTCCTACCGCGAAAATTTTTTGAATCAGATTAAAAACGCGCCGGTTAATGGCAGGGAGATTCATTTGGATTTGCCCAAATTCGAGTTCGACCTCAGAACTGATTTGGTTGAAAAACTGTGGCAGGTTGGAGTTCAGCGCGCCTTGACTGATTACGCCGAATTTTACAACATTATCAATAAGACTTCGCTGAAAATCGACGCCGCCGTTCACCAAGCAAAAGTCAAAGTTGACGAGCAGGGCACTGAAGCCGCCGCCGTTACCGAGATTGAAATGGTCGAGACAACTGCTATGTCGCCGGAGTACAAGCAGATTATAGAATTTCGCGCAGATATGCCTTTCGTTTTCGTGATTCGCGATGTTCCCAATGGAATTGATTTATTCACCGGCACTGTCAACAAACTCTGAAAAATTTCCGCAAAAAAAATTAACGCCGCTGATTTGTACAACGGCGCTTTTTTATTTGACACAAAGAAATATTCTGCTACAATCTGCTTAGAAGTTACTTCACGGGCACGCAATGTTTGTTATTAATATCGGCAACTTTTTGAACGCGGCGGCGGTATTTTTCAGCCGTCAACGGTTCAGTTTTGAGCCAAACTTTGACAATTTCCATAGCAATCGCACTGCCGATGATTTTTCCGCCAATGCAAAGCACGTTAGAATCGGTGTGTTCGCGGGAAAGTTGCGCGCAGAAAGGATCTTGACAAACTGCCGCGTAAATTCCATAAATCTTGTTGGCGATAAGAGCGCTACCGTAGCCGACGCCGTCCACGAAAATTCCGCGGTCGCATTCGCCCTTAGCAACCGCCAATGACGCCGGATAAACAAAATCTGACAAATCGCAAGCGTTTTCATCGTACGTGCCGAAATCTTTTACTTCGTGTCCCTGGCTCTCAAGATAAGCTTTAATCTCATTTTTGAGCCGAGTACCCGCGTGGTCGTTTGCCATTGCAATTTTCATTCAAATTCCCCCTCAAGGTTCACACTTTGCAAAACTTTTAACAATACATTCGATACCAAAAAAAAATTTCCTGTTGAAAATATTGGAGGACGCTATGAAAAAATTATTTGGTTTGTTAATGACGGCGCTTTTAATTTTAGTGAATGTGGGCTGTCTTGCCGCGGAAAAAAAATCCGACGAAATTAAATTTGACGAAAAGAAATTGCGCGGGACTGAATTGATTGACGCGGGCGCGAAAGGTACGCCCGTTATAGTCCTGCGCGAGAGACTTGAAAATATAACGATAATGGGCGACGCGGTCGTGCCGCAGAAACAAATGGTAGATTTTATCAAGCGGCGCAATCCGAATCCGAAACTGAATTGCAGCGTTGAGCACATTGTCAGATTTTATTATGCGGAAGCGAAACGTGAAGGCATTCGTCCGGACGTGGCGATTTGTCAGGCGATTAAGGAAACCGGCACGTGGAATTATGGCGGCGACGTTTCACCCAAACAGAATAATTTTTGCGGCTTAGGCGCTACCGGCAATAAAGAGCCAGGCGCAACTTTCGTAACGCCCAAAACCGGCGCGCGCGCTCATATTCAACATTTGCTGGCTTATGCGAGTACCGAGCATCCTAAAGTCAAAATTGTTGACCCGCGTTACGAATTGATTGAAAAGTGGCGTCCGCAGATTTTCGGCAAAATTAAAACCTGGACGGGCTTAAATGGCGTTTGGGCTGTGCCTGGCAATCAGTACGGGCAGGATATTTTAAATCTTTGGAAACAGGCGCAAATTCCCGACGGCTCTGCTGAATCTCTTGCAAAGGCGAATCAACAGCTTGAAACACTCGACGACAAAGCGGCGGCTTATGTTTATCGCGGCTTAGTTTATTTCGCGCAGAAAGAATTTACCAACGCGGCGGAAGATTTTCAAACTGCGATAGAAATTGATTCTGCACTTCCAGAGGCTTGGTTTAATTTGGCGCTGACTTACGAAAAACTCAACCAAGTTGACAACGCTATTTCTGCTTACGACGAATATTTGAAACTTGAGCCGAAATCTGAAGTTGCTCATTACAATCGCGGGCATTTGAAACTCAGTCAAGGTAAATTCGACGAGGCGATTGAAGATTTCCGCCGCACGCTGGCAATCGAAGACAGATTTGTTGACGCGCATAACGAAATTGCCATTGCCTATTTTAAACAAAAAAATTATCTTGAGGCTTTGCAGGAAATTCGCACCGCCGCCGAAATTAATACCACGAATAAAATCATCAGCGCCAATAAGGCAAAACTCGAAGCTTGCATTGGAAAATAATTGCGAGGTGACAAAATGCGTGTCCCGTTTTCTGACGATAGTTTTGTGCCAATCGACCGCCCCTATACCCATTTGCTGAACAAAAAAATTTTCCCGTTTCTGACGCTCGGCGCTTGTTCCTACGCCATTGACAGCGTCGTTGAGTGGAATAAAACTGCGCACGTTTTAATCGGGCGTTTCTGTTCGATTGCGCGCGATACTTCATTTCTGCTTGGGCTCAATCACAATTATAAAAATGTGGTTACGACTTATCCGTTCGACGTGGATTTTGTTATGAAAAAAATTTGTGCAGGTGCGAAAATTACCGCGCCGAATTATGAGCCGGAAGAGCGGCGCTGCGACAATCATTATCAAATTATCGTGGGCAATGACGTTTGGATTGGGCAGGGCGCGACGATTATTGGCGGCGTACGGATTGGTGACGGCGCGATTATCGGTACAAATACTATGGTTACTAAAAATGTTCCGCCTTACGCCGTGGTTGTTGGGAATCCTGCGCGAATTGTCAAATATCGGTTTGACGTCGAGACTATCAAAAAATTTATGGCGGTTAAGTGGTGGAATTGGAGCATTAAAAAAATTTATAAAAATCTGCCGCTGATTTACGATACCGAAAAATTTTTAGCTAAACATTACGCGCCGGAAATTGAAACTGCCGTTGATTCTGAAATAATCGCCAAGCGTAAAGCCGGTTGGAAAATTTATGCGTTGGTGGCGGATTTTGGCGCGAAAATTCCGTTGTGGAAAAAAATTATCGCTGAATTTAATCGCGCAGATTTGGAAAATGCATTGCTGATGATTCTGCCGGATAAAAAATTCCGCGCTAAAGATTTAAAGGCGCTCAATGAATTTCTCGGCGAAAATATTTTGAAACTGGATTTTACGCCGCAAAATCTCAAGCAGGCGACGCATTTTATTACTACCCGCGAAATGGTGACGCTGGAATGTTTGAGCCATTTGTACGATACTGACGTGAAAATTATTTCGGCGCTTGAGGATAAAATTTTTTATTGGTAAGGCAAGGGGAGGATTCCTTGGAAAATGAGAATATGCCGTCACGTCGAAAGACCAAGCGGCGCATTTGGCCCATAATTTTATTAGTGCTATGTTTCTTTGCTTCGGCGGCGGCGGGCTCACTTTTGGCGTCGTCGAGTCTTTTCGATTTAAAAAAAGAACCGATTCAGCAAATCGACCGAATGAATTTCGACACCGAATTAATCAAGGCTAAGGACAAATCCACGATTCTGATAATGGGCGTAGATATGCGCGAAGATGACGTCGGGCGCTCCGATACAATGATGATTGCAATGGTTGATCCGAAATACGACCAGGCGGCGCTTATGTCAATTCCGCGAGATACGCGCGTTCGGATTTACGGCTACGGCTACGATAAAATCAATGCGGCTTATGCTTATGGCGGCGAACCGCTTGCTGAAAAGACCGTTGAAAATTTTCTCGGCATTGACATTGACCATTACGTGATTATCAACACCAACAGCTTTGTGAAAATTATCGACGCGATTGGCGGCATTGACATTGACGTGGAAAAGCGCATGAAGTACGAAGACCCTTGGGACGATAATGGCGGCTTGTACATTAATATCTATCCTGGATTACAGCACATGGACGGCAAAAAAGCTGTGACGTACGTTCGGTATCGCGATTCTGAAGGCGATATTGGGCGAATTAAGCGCCAGCAAAAATTTATTGAGGCGTGTTTGGATAAAGTTACTTCGCCTTCGTTTATTCCGCGTATTCCGTCAGTCCTGCGCGAAGTGGTTGACGCTATCGATACTGATATGACTTTCCGTCAATTATTGGAACTCGCCGGAGCTATGAAGGCGGCTCAGCAAAACGGGCTTGAAACTGATATGGTTCCTGGTTATCCGCTTTACATTGACGAAATCAGCTATTGGATTCCCTACGTCGATGAACTTCAATATGCTATGGCACAACTTTTGGACGTTTCGGTTGACAATCGTATGAAGAGCCGCGTTGAAAAAGTTGCTAACGAATACAATGAATCAATTCCTTCGACTGCCAAAAAAATTCCCGATGACGCTGAAAATATTGGTGAGCCAACAAGGGATTATCCGCCCAATTTTGATTATGAAAATCCGGAACGCCGCAATGAAAATTACCGCGACGATAATTATTCTGACGATAACAACAGCCGCCGCGACGATAATTATTATGACGACAGCGATAATCGCCGTGACGATAATTATTACGACGAAACGGACAGCCGCCGCGATGAAAATTATTATGACGAGCCGGAAGAAATTTCGCCAACGCCGCGCAGAAATTACGACCCAAATTATGACGACCGCCGCGAAAATTACTACTACGATAATCCGTCAAATTACAGCGACCGCCGCGAAAATTATTACTACGATAACTATGACAGATAGATTTGGAGGCGAATTTTTATGCATGATTTATCAAGATTTTTGGAAGCGCAGGAATCGGATTACGAAACCGCGCTGACTGAAATTAAAAACGGGCGCAAAACTACGCATTGGATTTGGTATATTTTTCCGCAGCTTAAAGATTTAGGCTCAAGTCCAAACGCTAAATATTACGGCATTGAAAATTTAGACGAAGCCAAGGCTTATTTGAAAAATGAAACTCTGCGCGAGCGTCTTTTGGAAATTAGCCAGGCGCTGTTGGAGCTCGAAGACGATAACATTAAGCGCATTATGGGCAGTGCGATTGACGCCAGAAAATTGCTGTCTTCAATGACGCTGTTTCATTTAGCTGAGCCGACCTGCGAAACTTTCAAAAAAGTTATCGACAAATATTATTCCGGTAAGCTCGACGAAAAGACGGTTTCTTTGTGTAGGTAAATTCCCAGGAGAATCTTTATGGTAAAACAAAAAAGTTATAATACCCCCCCCCGTTTCGGTAATCATTGCTATGTATAACGCCGAAAAATATATCCGCCAATGTTTGAATAGCCTGTTTGGACAGCGACGATTATTTTTCTGAAACCGCACTTGAGGAACTTTATAAAATCGCTGAAGATACCGACGCTGAAGTCATTCACTCCGAAAAATATTTTGCATTTGAAGACAGCACGGATGAAATTTCAACCGGCACATTTCAACGAACAAATTTTGTTAGCGCGCCAACTTTTGAGACTGAAGATATTGGCGAGCGCATAAAAAAATTTACTGATGTCGCACGAGCCTTCGGATACATTTAAAATGCTGACGAATTTAATTGGCGTTTTGAAGGCGCTGGACGAATTTATGAGCCGCTACGAATATTTTGCTCAAAATCCGCAAGTGCGATATGAATTACTCGATTGGCACTGTCAAAACCGGCTGAACTATATTTGTATTGCGCTTTATCGCGAAGGCAAAATGCAACCTTATGAAGTTGAAGATTTATTTCGGCGAGAATTTTTTTCACGGCTGCGAGATATTCCCGTGTCGATTATGTCATATTTTTTTTCGACAACGACGTGGTATAGATTCAATCTTTGGCTACTCACCGAGGACAAGAAAAAATTGCAGGAACAAATTGCCGATATAGAAGTGGCGCAGTTTCATCAAAAATTGAATAGCTCCGCCGAAAGTGTTGACAACGCGCCGATTTTGGGGCAAGATAATTCGCTGAAATTACCTACTGATTTTAAACTTGGCGGCGATAGCAATTAACATTTCGCGCAGGATTTTTAAAGCGGTGGCAGTGGAAATACCGCTTGGGTCGTAGGGCGGCGAAAGTTCAAGCAAATCTGTTGCAATGACATTACAATTTTTAACAACTTTGAGCGCGGCGTTCAAAAGTTCCAGAAAAGTTACGCCGCCAGCTTCGGGCGTGCCAGTGCCAGGAAAAACGCCAGGGTCGAGTACGTCAAGGTCAATCGTCAAATAAATAGGTTTATCAGCAACTTCGGCAATGACTTTATCGAGTCCGTCGAAGTTGAATTTTTTTAGGCGAGTATGTTTCGCGGCAAATTCAAATTCGGGGCGGTCGCCGCTGCGTATTCCAAATTGAAAAATCTTGCCGTCGCCGATAATGTCATGAACGCGCCGAATAACCGTTGCGTGCGAAAGTTTTGCACCAAGATAATCGTCGCGCAGGTCTGTATGAGCGTCGAAATGTATCACGCGAATATCGGGAAATTTTTCAACAGCCGCCCTGAACATTCCCAAGGTAACCAAATGCTCGCCGCCAATCATGAGCGGTATTTTTTTATCGGCAAAAATTTTCTGCGCGAAATTTTCAATGTCATTCAGCGCCAAATTAGTATCGCCAAAACAAAGTTCCAAATCGCCGCCGTCAAAAATTTTAAAATCTGTCAAATCCAAATCCTGATAAGGGCTGTAAGTTTCCAAACCGTAAGATTCCGCGCGCATAACTTTTGACGCAAAACGCGCGCCTGGACGATATGAAGTTGTCGAATCAAACGGCGCGCCGAAAATCACAATCTGCGAATCGGCGTATTCGGCGTCACAGCCTAAAAAAGTTTCAATGTTCCTGTGCATAAAATTTCCTCCAAAAAAATTAGCCCGCGTAACATTCGGGCTTTTATTTTACAAAAAACGAACAATGATTCTGGTTTTTGGTATTCTGTCGGTGACGGCTTCGGGCGTATTGCCAACAGTCCAGCCGCCAGGTATCCAATAATCATTTGCGCCGGCTTCGTTGCCGTTCGGTATTCGCAAATGCAAATCGCCAAAATTTATAATGTCAATTCGCACCAACCCGCCTTGATTTTTAAAATAGCCTTCGTCGAATGACAGGCGCTTTTCCCAAACTGCAGTATCGCCGCCCGCCTCGCGTTCGATGGCATCGCAAAATTCTTTCGGCATAACAAAGCAGGTGTTATCTTCGCGACCAATTTTATCCGCGTGGAGCATAAATTTTTCAAAGCTATTAACGCTGGTGACGATTGAAACGCCCTTGCGGAATTTTCTCAAATGGTGTCGAATGTAACTTGCGCTAAGATAAGTTTCCGGCGCGGGACGCTGACCTTTGGGCGTCGCCAAAATTATTTGCATTTGTTCGGGCGAAAGTGGCGCGGCGGCAAATGCTGTTGTTACTGAAAATATTACTAAAAAAATTGTTGTTATTAGTCTTTTCATTAATTTTCTTCAACCTCGCGCAGAAGTTTTTCAACGTACGTCGGCAATGAAAATGCGCCGCGATGTAATTTTGTATTGTAATATTTTGTTTGCAGATTTAATGACTTCCAGCGTTTAAAGTCCACGTCGGAAATTGGGTGAAATTTTTTCGACGCAAAACCAAAAAGCCAATGCCCCGATGGATAAGTCGGAATGTGGCACTGATAAACGCGGCTGATTAAAAATGAATTTACAATGCGTTTATGGGCGCGCTGCATTGCAACGGCGTCGCGGCTGTAGTACGGGTTTTCGTGCTGATTTACCATAATTCCGTCCGCCGTCAAAGCGTGATAGCAGTTGCCGTAAAATTCCTTGGTGAATAAGCCTTCGCCTGGACCAAACGGATCTGTCGAATCAACAATTATCAAATCGTACTCATTTTCGACGCGGCGAATAAATTTCAAGCCGTCCTCGAAAAAAATATGCACGCGCGGATTATCCAGACAGCCGGCGGTTTGCGGAATAAATTTTCTGCACGCCTCAACAACCATTGCGTCAATTTCAACCAAATCAATTTTTTCAATCGTATCGTATTTTAAAAGTTCTCGCGCAGTGCCGCCGTCGCCGCCGCCCACCAGCAAAACTTTTTTAATCGCAGGATTCACGCACATCGCCACGTGCGTTATCATTTCGTGGTAAACAAATTCGTCTTTCTCGGTGATTTGCACGCGCCCGTCCAATACCAATATTCTGCCAAATTCAGCTGATTCAAAAATATCTATGCGCTGAAATTCGCTGGTTTCGCTGAAAAGCTGTTTGTCAACTTTTATTGAAAATCTAACGTTCGGCGTGTGTTGCTCGGTAAACCACAGCTCCATGGGGAAAAACTTCCTTTCAGTCAGTTTTTTAGGGGATAGGGGTTAGGGGCTAGGGATTAGTGTAAAAATCACTATTCCCTTTCCTAATCACTTGCAACCGGCGTATAGTCATATCTTCCGGTCCGGTAATTTGACAGCCCTTGCGTTTGGCATAGCGAATATAATCAAGAATTTCTCGAGTAACACGCTCGCCAGGCGCAAGCACAGGAATACCAGGCGGATAGCACATTAAAAACTCCGCTGCCGTCTCACCAATAGTTTCTTCAAGCGGCAAAGATTTTTTCTTAGCGTAAAAAGCCTCTTTGGGCGTCGCGTCAACTATCGGGTCAATGTATTCCATTTTCAAAAGTTTGGACGGATCTTTGCGGTAATTGCGCTTAATGTCAGCCAGCGCCGATACAAGCCGCTCAATGTCTTTCTTGCGGTCGCCAATCGATATGTACGCTAAAATATTCGCAATGTCGCCCAGTTCCATTTGAATATCGTAGTCGTCGCGCAGAATGTCATAAACTTCAATGCCCGCCAATCCGATTGTCCGCGTATAAATCGACAGCTTCGTAATATCAAAATCAAAAACCGCGTCGCCGTCAATCAACTCTCTGCCGTAAGCATAATAGCCGCCCAATGAATTAATTTCGTCGCGCGCGTATTCAACCAAATCAATAACGCCGTTAAAAATTTCTTCGCCGTGCAGGGCTAAATTTCTGCGCGAAATATCCAGGCTGCTCATAAGCAGATATGACGCGCTTGTCGATTGCGTAAGGTTTATAATCTGGTGAACGTAGCCGGTATTAATATTTTCGCCGGTTAACAAAATCGAACTCTGCGTAAGTGAGCCGCCCGATTTATGCACAGAAACCGCCGCCATATCCGCGCCAACGCTCATAGCAGATTTGGGCAATTTGGAACTGAAATAAAGTTGCGTGCCGTGCGCCTCGTCCGCCAAAAGTTTCATACCGCGCGCGTGTGCCGCCTTAGTCAAAGATTCAATGTCAGAGCAAATGCCGTAGTACGTCGGATTATTGACAAGCACAGCCTTAGCTTCGGGATTTTTTTCCATAGCGGCGATAACTTCACTGGTTTTCATGCCGAGCGAAATACCAAGCCGTTCGTCGACCTGCGGATTGACATAAACCGGAGTTGCGCCGCACAAAATCAGCGCGTTAATTGCACTGCGATGAACATTTCGCGGCAAGATTATTTTTTCGCCAGGTACAGAGGAAGTTGTGCCGCCGACCATAAAAAAACTATTCGCCGCGCCGAACGCCTCAGCCGCCAATTTTTCAGCGTCGCGTATCACAGAAATGGGATGACAAAGATTATCCAGCATTTTCATTGAATTAACGTCGACGTCAAGGCAGTCTTGCCCAAGAAATTCCGCCAGTTCACGATTGCCGCGCCCGCGTTTGTGTCCTGGCACGTCGAATGGCACTAGCCGCGCCGCCTTCATTTTTTCAAGCGCCTCAAGTATTGGCGCTCTGTCCTGCGTCAAATATTCTATCGCCAAAATTTTTCACCTCGCACGTAAAAATTCTATCGCCGCATTTTCGCCGCGCTCTATCGCCAATTCTACCGCGCTTTTCGCCAAATTCAACAGCCGCTCCGATTCCGCCCGCAATGCAAACGATTCTTCCACCGCCGCCGCGATTTTTTCCTGCAACGCCATTTCGATTATCGGCAACGGCAAATCTAAAAAATTTTCTTTCGATATTGCTGTTAAAATTGTGCCCGTGCAACCTTGTTTCATCAGTTCTTGCATTAATTCAGATTTGAAAAGTACAAGCAACGTCGCCGAATTATAATTTACCGAATCAATGACATAAAAACCCGTTGAGCAAATCGCGCAGTCATTTTCCGCTGTTATCAATGCGCAATTTTGCAATGAACCTTCGACAGACGAAATAATTACTTGACCGGCTTTAACAATTCGCCGCGCGCGTGACGGCAAATTTTTTCCAAGAACTTTATCCGGCTCTGAAATATTTCCGTTTGCGCCAACATTCGCCAATTCAATGTATCGATAAATTTTATCTGGTTTGGGCTGAAAATTTTTATCGTGAATTTTGCACAGCGTTTCAACTGTTCCGGAAACGTCCATAGCATTTTTATAATCGGCATATTTGGGCATGTAATATTCAGCGTCAAGGCGACCGGTTTTCAAGAAAGACGCCGACAAATTCACCACAGCAATATTATTTTCGCTGGG
>CAJOIB010000051.1 GCA_905234705.1 uncultured Selenomonadaceae bacterium
ATTGCTGGTTCGATTATTACTGCGCCCACGATTTTTTTGAGCCCAATGACAGCCTCGAATTTAATAATCCAGGCACGTACATAACCCAGCGCGCCGACGGTAACAGCGAAAATAATGATACTCCCGCCAATAATGCTAACAATACACGCAGAATTTAATTTTGATTTTTTCAAGGAGGTTTTCTTTTATGTCAAATAATTTCACCGAAAATCTTACCAGCGGCGATAAAGCGCGCGTCGAACAGGCACTTCTGGCTATGGCTAGCTTGAATGTCCAGATTTACCCGTCCAAAACTCGCGTCATTCTCAACGACAAGGATACAAAGGTTGCGTTCGGATTGACTGATGAAATCGCCGACGAACTCTTTGCTACCGGCGTAGGTTTTGAAATTCTCGAAAAAAAGCACAAGAAGCACGGCGATATTGTTACCAAGGTCAAAATCACCAACGTTAAAGGATATTTCAACAAAGAGCCGCTCGACCAATTTGACTTTGCTGTGTTCAGCGTTTGCATTTCTGAACAGTTCGCTGGTAACTTCTACATCACGCCCGCTATCATCCTTCGCGGTTTGACTGGCAAAATTGGCAAAGGTGACGCCGAACCTAACTCCAATCAGCGCGCCGCCATTATGCACAGCCTTCAAAAACTTATGGGGACGGTTGTCAGAGTAGATTTAACCGACTACTGCGAAAAACTCAAAATCAAAGTCGATAAGCCGCCGGTTTTTGTTGGGCAAGTTCTTCCCGCTCAATACGTCGAAGCTACCGTTAATGGCAAAGACGCCACCGTCATTTATTTTCCCAAAGAACAGGACAAATCGCCGCTTCTCAGAGCCGCTGGACTCAAAAATCAAATCATACGATACGACGCCGCGCTCCTTAACGTGCCCAATCAGAATAACACGCCGCGCATTATCGCCGTTAAAAATTACGTCATGCGCCGCATCGTTGAAATTAAAGCCCACAAAATGACGCCCACCATTACTTTCAATGATGTATTCAAAAAATGCAATTTGAATGACGTCAGCAGAAAGTCAAAATTGGACGCACGAAACGCCATTATCGAATTATTTGAGCAACTTCAGGCGAAAGGCTTTGTCGACTCTTTCAAGGTTAATAAAACCGGCAATAAATTTCAGAGCATTTCTTTCACCTACACGCCCAAGTCCAAAGCCAATCCCACCGAAAAAGAAACTACCTCTGATGCAAAAACGGCGGCAGTAAAATCGACTGTCGCAACTTCCGCGCCCGAGCAGACTCCCGAACAGGCTAAATCAACTGCTCCAGCCGCTAATTTCCAAACTCCTAATTCAATTACCACCAAAAACAACTTTTTAACTTCCAAACAACAAAAACCTTGCACTGCCGATTAGGTAACGTTGCACTGCCGATTAGGTAACGTTGCACTGCCGATTAGGTAACGTTGCACTGCCGATTAGGTAACTTTCGACATATTGACTAATAGGCTCAAACCCGCATAATGACGCGACTTTTTGAGCATTGGCAAAAACCCTTATACTTTGTAGACTCTTTAAACAAAGTAGCGCTGAAAGCGTCGCGCGTTTAACGCTTGACGCTACGCGCGCCGCAGCGCACAATTAGGAGTGACGAAGGAGTAACGATAACTAGCGACGCTGAAGCGCCATAACTCCCGAAAAAAAATATGGGCGCGCCGCCCGATGAAAACGATTACGACGACAGCGTGCCATTTTAAAGTGACTTGACTGTTAAAAAAAATAATGCTCCCGCCGACGAGAGCATTTCTAAAAATCATTTTGTTTCAGAGGTGATGATAATGCTTTTTATTTCTCAAGATGGGCAAAAAGCCATAGACAGCAAAGATATCTTGTTTTACTACATATCGCCAATACCAGGATGTTTTGAACCACGAACCCCCGACGTTTACTCATTATTAGTAGAGCCGCGTAGACTTTACGGCGATGACAATTTTGGGCTTATAGTATTATTTAAGCACAAAAATCTCGACGTAGTAAAAAAAGTTATGCGGTTTTTGGCAACCGGAATATTTTGCGTGTCAGACGGCTCGGTTATAGATATTGAGATACCGACGCTTTATAAAAACGGAATGGAAGAAATTGCTCAAGAACTTTTATAAAGAAATAAAATCCTTAATAACTTCCCACGACATTTCCGGAAATGCTTTAAGCAGAGCAACTTGCATAGCATTAAAACCAGCTTTGCGATTTTTAATAATCACTTCCAGAATTTTAAATTTGGTGGTATCCATCGCGTTAACATCTACCGTTGACCTTTAAATAAGCCCTTTCGCGGCGAGTGTTGCTTTTAATTCTGTCAATTCCGTTTGCAACGATGAAACGTCAGTAGGCTCATTGACCGGCGCGTCAATTGGAGCGGGCGCTGATTGGTTTTTATATGGATATGGCTCGTCAATACGACCGGCAAGATAATCAAGTGATACACCGCAAGCGTCCGCAAGGTTAGTTAGGACAGTAATGCTAGGAACAGATTTGCCGTATTCGTAAGCTTGATACATCGGGCGACTAACTTTCATTTTACTTGCAACTTCTTCTTGAGAAAAATTAAACCTTTTTCTAAATCTTTTCAATGATTCGCTTAATTCCATTGGAAGAACCCCCTTTTGGGTTGATTTTAGTTGATTATATCATACATTGCTGTATGTTGCAAAGAAAATTTTGCTAAATTGCTAAAAAAAATTTGCAAAAAGACTTGACAAGCCAAAAATTATTAGCTATAATACAGCCATAAAGCAAAGGAAACTTAGCAAGGAAGAGTGAAGGGCAGGGAGCCCGCCGACAGGGGAAACGCAGATAAGAAGTAACCTGCAACCGGCGAAAGTTCTTTGAAAATCGAATACAGAAAAGCCCCGAGTGACAGGCGGGGCGGCGGCGATAGCCGGTAGGTATTCACTGATATTGAGTAGCAAAAATCACAGCAAGTATCACAGATTAAGGGTAGCAACAGACCGCGCGGTAATTTGGCGCGGCAAAGTACAGATTACAGGCAACCGTCAATTTCTGAAAATGTTGACGGAGCAAAGCTAACTGAATATTAACCAACTATGAGGTTTCCCACGGATTTTAAGAAAGGAAGATTGACAATGGCAAACTTTGAAGAAGCGAAAAAAACTGTTAAGTACGAATACAGCTACGGAAAAAAAATCTGGTACGTTTACGGAACTTACTACCAGACAAAGAAAGTTAACTGCACGCTTGGCAGGAAAGTAGACAAGCAAGTCCCTTTTATCGGCTGGTATAAAACCGACGCCGAAGAAGCCGCGATGAAACTTGAAAAATACGACTTGACGATTGAGCAGTTCGTAGAAATGATTGAAAATAAATCCAAAAACGCTATTTTCGCTAATTGGGCGAAAGACGGTTTGACAGCCGCCAAAGTCGTTGAATTGGGTATTGCTGACGATGAAACCGCTAAAGAATATGCTGAATATCTTGATAAGCTGAATAATACTGAAACTACGATTACAGAACTCGATGATACCCAAGTCGCAAATACGGTTGAAAATGTTAACGAAGAGCATACACCGGTGATTGATGAATATCTTGAAAAATGCATTAAAAGGCTTAAAGTTCCTGCTGATATTGCTCAAAAAGTACGGGAAGGCAAAACTGTTATCTGGTTTGTGCGCGGCGCTTTTAATCAAAAGACCGGCAAACAGAATATACTCCTTAGGATTAATGCGAAAGTTGCAACCGCTTATGACGTTGAAAACGTCTTCAGGGAAAGTAATGGATTCCACAAATCTATTCAGCCATCGGATATTTACATTGACATTGCCCTTCACGATGAAGGATACGTCAGTTTTTCAGAACCTGAATTTGCCGCCGAATACAACTGGTTCAGCGGTAACATTCCAAACAAAATGATTGTCGACAAAAGGCTCGTTCGTAGCGTGGAATTTATTCCGGTCGCTGATGCTGAAACCGCGCCCGCGTCTGTTGAAATTGACGCTCTCGAGTATGCAGTTTCTGTTGAATCTCAAGAAATCGCTGTACAGGCTGAAATTGAAAATGCAATTAATAGCGCGGCTGATGTACCCAAATTCTTCAAAGCTAAGATTAAAACCGACAACAATCACAGGGACGTCAAAACCAGCGGTAAAACAGAAAAACTTCAAACCGCAATTAACTTTTTGGTAAGGAACATTTTCGCCCAAATTGGCGCATTGACTTTTACCGCTGAAGTTGACGACGTAACAGGCTATGTTCCTAAAGCAGTGTTGGAACTCAATAGGAACAACAGCAAGGCTAATTGGGAATTTGCAAATAGCAGAGTTAAAGCAATGTTTGAAAAAGCCGTTGCTATCGAACTTTCCAATAAAACCGCTATTACAGCGCAAGTTGAGAAACTTAATCCTGTCAAAATTACAAAATGGCTTAGGAACGTTGCTATTGACGACCACTATGTTTTAATGAATTGCTTTGCTGGTTGTTTTTGCAACAAATACGCCGATTTTAGCGAAATGGTTGCAAAACTCACTGACGAAATCTATCATTTAAGTTGGTACGGAAGGGAAATAAATTCTGATTGGGCAAATTTCGCAATTCTGCTTGATGAATACAAGGATTTTGACGGCAAATTGATTGCGGAGCTTGACAAAGCAATTATGGATACAATTAACCCGCCGCCTGCTGAAGTTGACGTTGAAGATTATGCTGTTTCCATTGAAGCGCAGGACGTAGCTTTACAGGCTGAAATTGAAAATGCAAACGTCGAAGTTGAAGTTAATCCGTTTAAACCTGAATTCTATTTTGATTGGGATTGGCAAATCGGCATGCGGATTAGAGATATGAAAGGTTCGGTAGTGAAATTAACAGCTATTAAGCTTGAAGTTGCTAGATATTTTCCTTCAGCACAATCCGAGCAAGTGTACGCAGAAAACGCTTTGATTATTCGCCAAGCCACCAGCGACGCGGGCAACAAATTTGCTCCAAGCAGCGATTTGATTGTCTACTGCCACAACGACAAAGGTAAGCCGATGGCGTTTATTAAAACTATTAAATTGAAGAGTTATACGCAGTATTGCCGCGGCGGTAGGCACGACCATATGTACGATTATACTTTGGTTTTTAAAAAATACGTCAAAGCCGACAGATTAAAATATGCGCTGGCACTTTTTGAATTGACGTTAGAACAACTTGAATCATTGTACTCAAGTCTCAAAATTGGTGAGCAGGTCAATATCTCGGATAGTGAAATTGCCGTTGTTGACGCTGAAGTTGACGCGCCGGATGAAACCGTTGAAACCGCGTCAGAATCCAACGCCACCAAATTTGGATTGGTTGAAAATAACAGCGACGACAAAACCATTGCCCCAATTATGGCACTTGAGCCTTATGCTCCTAGGGTTGAAGTTGACGAAGTCAAAACTGCGCTTGAAATTGCTAATGAAACCTACGACGCGGCTGTTTCCAAATGCGCAAAATATAACGAACTCGGCGCAAAAGTTATCGAAAAACGCGACCAAGCCTCTGACAAATACAATAGCTTGATAAATCTGCTGAAAAGAAAAATCCGTAGCTTTCATCGCTCAAAACACCAACAAACCAAAGAGCGCATTGCTATTGAAATTACTGAAATTGAAAAAGCCGCTCAAGAATCCGCCCTTGATTTTGTTCACTTGGATAATTTCTTTAAAGCTTTACGCTGTGAATATCGGAAAGTCAATAGGCAAGCATTTAACGCGGCGGTTGACGGATTTAACGCACGCAAGGCTGAAGGTTTAAGATACGCCGTAAAAATCAATCGCGTTGGCGGATTCGTCCGCAAGGACTTTCACACCGTTGCTGATGCCGTAACCTTCATTTATCAAAACTTCAATTCGCCAAAAGACGCTTGGCGCATTTTCGCCGAATCGTTTGAAGACCAAAGCATTTACGAAAATGATATAGCGTCCGGCAGAGCCATTGATATTGATTTGTTCGAGGAGTTGATTGACGAGTTCGACGACAAAATCACTGACGCCCAAATTGCCACAACCAGCCCGCCAATTGTCAAACCCGCTAATCCTGCCGAAGAATTTAACCAGATTGTTATCCGCTCAATGCACAATTTCACGCTCGGCAATTATCTTGATTCTATTGATGAATTGAAAAATTTCTGCGCAAAGGTTACAGATAAAAAACTCTTTGAAACCGCAATAGCTGAATTGCAAGAGTGGATTGGAATTGCGCGGGCTGAAGGTATCGAAGTAGCTGACGCTCAAATCGAAATGATTGATAGCGCCGCGCCTGTGATTGATAGCGCTGATGATTATGACGACGAAGAAGAAGATTTTGTTGAAGAAAATCACATTGCCGCGATTGATGAAGACGGCGACGATGAATTGATTGACGCCCCAGAACCACGCCAGAAAATTAATCAGCTTACTCTCTACCCTAGCGACTTTTATGTTGCTAAGGCTGTTGTCAAAAATATCAAGCAGTCTATTAGCAACATCACAATCACCGCTAAGAAATTTTTGAAGGCTGAATTTACATATGTCGAATATGGCGGCATTGCAAAACCTTTCCAGAATGTTTCAATCAATATCGATAGTAAACGTCGCGCAGTTATCGTTGCGCCCTTCCTGCGTCATTTTCAAACCAACCAGCGCCAGATTGAAGATTTTACAAAGATTGTTCGTCGTTATCTGACGGGCGGCAAGCAAGGCGCTATCAGCATTTCCGATTATCGAATCTATGACTACAAAGCTATGAATGCTCATATCAACGCATTTAAAGCAAATCACGACACGGAACTTGACACCAGCGAAGCTAAAAGAATCTATGTACAAACAACGCAAGCAATGTTCGATATTATTCAGCAAATCGCGCCGGACAATTACCAAATCAAATCTTATACCAGTGAGGGCACGCTGTTTGTTGGTAAGAATAACGGTATGGGTTTTTCGATAGAATTGCATTCGCTGAAAAAGATTTTCCCCACAAATAACACCTATGCAGACGCTACTTCGATTTTCAGAGTGATATTCGGTAAAGTCAATAACGGCAAACTTCAATCTGATAGGCTCATCGCAATTTACGCCAATAGCCTTTATTCAAAACCGGAAAATATTGCTGACATTCAGAAATGGTTTGACTTGCCGATTATTAAATTTACTCCGGTTGAATATGGCGAGCCAATAACTATTTACACCGGCAACGGCAAAACTTTTTCGGAAATTGAAAAAACAATCAACGCTAATGTTGCAGCGCGTGACCTTGCGGCTGATACCAAAATCATTATCACTTGTGGCAAAAAGAAAATCATGTACAAGCTGATGAAAGATACTGACCGCGATTTAAATACTTTCGTTGTCGATACCAGCGGAAAATCGGTAAATCCAAATGGCGGCGACGTTGTTATGTACGCTGACTGTATATATGGCAACGGTGAATTTGATTTACCGCTCGATAAACGCGGCAATGCTGACATAAAACGCACCGACAAAATCACGAAGATTGAAATTATTCCTGTGATTAAAGCGGCTAATGAAACAACAGCACTTGAAACCGTTACACCTATCGACGTTGACGCTGAAATTACGACAGAAACTAAACTTTGCTCTAAATCCGATATGGATATGCAACCTTTCATTAAGTTAATCCGTGACACTGAAGCTTATATTTTCTACTTCAATTCGCTCAAAGAAATGATTGCCCTTCACGAACGCTGGATAGCCGAGTACAAGCAAGAACGCGCTGACTTGGCGGCAGGGGTTATCACGGCGGTAGATTTGCAATATGATGATGTACCGGATTTTTGCAATGACGAAATTTTTAATCCGGACGAATTTATAAAAGCTGACTATGATTTGCTCAAGGAATACACCGAGCATTTAACTCAAAACGTCAGCAAACTCAAAGCGGGCGTCAAGCTCATTGATAATCCTTCGGCATTGCTTGAGGCTATTGATAAAGCAACAGCGTTGTTGACACCTACCACTACAGCGCCTATAACGCCCGTAGACACGCCCAAAACCTATACGTCGATAACTTATACCTACCCAAGACACAACGCCGCTATAAGCCGCTCAGTGCGTTTTATCGGCAATGTATCAGAATCCTTTGCTCCGCCTTAGCCCCTTTCCAATCCGATAACTAACTTCAACGAAAGGGGCTACTTAAATGGCAACATTGTATAACATCACAGAGCGCTATCAGAATTTGCTGGACTTGTGCGACGATGAAAGCATTAATACTGAATTGCTTGATTCGGCATTGGCTCAATTAGACGGCGAAATTGAAGATAAAGTTTCCGGCGGTATTGCCGTTATTCAAGAACTCAAACACCGCGCCGCCGCTATCGACGCTGAAATCAAGCGCCTGTCTCAAATGAAAAAGACTACCGAAGCTAGAATTGAGCATATCAAGCAATACTATTTTGATAATCTTACCAGTATTGGCAAAACAAAGATTTGGACAGACCGCGGCACTATGACCATTGCTAAATCCGGCGGCAAGCGTCCGCTCGTTATTGACGACGAAGATTTAATACCTTTTGACTTCAAACAAATCGTTTCCACCACTGTTATTGACAAAGATACAATACGCGAGGCACTTGAGCGTGGCGTCGAAGTTGACGGCGCTCACTTGGGCGAGCGTACCAAGTATCTCAAAATTAGTTAGGGGTGTGGAGCAGGTTGCTGGTAGATTGAACCGCACAAAAAACTCAGAGGGAAATGTGACCGGCAACCGGATTGTTAGCCGCTTGAAACAAATCTGCAAAGTGGTTGAAATCGGCGGCAATGATAGGAGAATTTAAAATGACGAAATTTGATGCTGAAGTGGCAATATCAAGCATTAAAAGCATTGACAAGAGAATTGCCGATTTGCAAATGGTTCGCGCAGTACTCGGTGATTTGGTTGACCAGTACCTTGACTTCGAGCAAGATTTTCCGCAATCCGGAAGTGCGGAACTTGTTTGCAAAATTCAAGATGTGCGTTACGACGTCATTGACAAACAACTTGAAATTTTGAATACACTTCGCGACGATATTTTAAGTAATTTGGTTGGTATCAGCGCCTAAAAAGCGAAAAACCGCCGGAGTAGCTAACCGACGGTTTCACATTCAAGTCGACTTGATTTTATCTTATTTTATTTCACTTTGCAATAGGAGAAATTTAAAAATGTGGTATCAGAAAAAATATCGTGCGCCGGACGGCGTTGTCGATAATGACGAACTCAATGATTTTAAAGCGCGAAGGAGACTTGAAAATGGAAAATAAAATCACACTGCCGCAACTTTTAGAGAATGACGCGGTGAAAAAACGTTTTGGCGAAATTCTTGACAAAAACGCAACGGCATTTATTCAGAGCTTGCTGACGATTTACAACGGCAATGAGACTTTAAGGAAATGCGAGCCGCGAAGCATATTAGCGGCGGCAGGATTAGCCGCAACGCTCAATTTGTCAATCAGCCCAAGTTTGGGTCACGCCTATATCGTACCCTTCGGCGGCAAAGCACAATTTAATATCGGCTGGAAAGGACTTGTGCAACTTGCACATCGCACTGGTAAGTATACCGCTTTAAATTCCAGCGTTGTGCACGAGGGCGAGATTCGCGGCGTAGATTGTATCACCGGCGAATTAATCAAGGGCGACAAAATTTCTGATACGATTGTTGGCTACGTTGCTTATATGCGCCTTGATAACGGTTTTGAAAAATCGCTGTATATGACGCGAGCGGAAATGGAAAATCACGCAGAAACTTATTCACAGACCTACAAATCCGACAAAAATAAAAACTGGTCAATTTGGGCAAAGCAGTTTAACGTTATGGCTTGCAAGACTGTTTTAAAATTGCTGTTAAGCCGCTGGGGAATTTTAAGCGCAGATTTGGCAACGGCTATTCAAGGCGACCAGTCCGTTGTTGCAAAATCTACCTTTACTTACGTTGATAACGACGGGCGAACGGTTGAGCGCGAAGATTACAGCGTCTTAGATGATACAGAAATTATTGACGTTGAAACTGGCGAAGTTATGAGTGAATAAGCTTGACAATGAAAATAATTGCAGAAATTAATCCAGTACCACTAGGGCGGGCGCGTGTTGTGGGCAAACGTGCATATTTACCGGCGCGGTCGCGACAATTCAGATTTGCCCTTCAGCTACTTGTAAGTCAGAAAATGCGAGGGCGCGAATTAATAACAGCGCCGATAAAAATCACAATGCATTTCTACAAAAAATACCGAGCGGAAACCCGCGGCTATGGTGATTTGGATAATCACGTGAAGGCAGTATTGGACGCGCTAAATGGTGTTGTGTGGCAAGACGATTCGCAAGTGGTAGAGTTGCACGCTTTTAAGCACAAGGGCGACCCGCTTATTGAAATTGAGATTGAGGAGTGTAAATAATGTTTAAAGAATTGAAGTTGTTTCTGGCGGGGGTTTTGACGGGCGCGTTCCTGATGGGCGGCGCGGTGGTCAGCTACAATAATTATTTCCGCTCCAATT
>CAJOIB010000052.1 GCA_905234705.1 uncultured Selenomonadaceae bacterium
AAGCACCTGTTCCCATACCGAACACAGAAGTTAAGCACTCAAACGCCGATGGTACTTAGTTGGTGACGACTTGGGAGAGTAGGTATTCGCCAGTTAAAAAATCTTATCGACTTTGGGCTTAGGTTCAAAGTCAATTTCTTTAAAATGGCGGCTCTGGTGAAGTGGTTAACACGTCGGATTGTGGCTCCGATATGCGTGGGTTCGATCCCCACGAGTCGCCTATAGGGGTATAGCTCAATTGGTAGAGCAACGGTCTCCAAAACCGTAGGTTGTGAGTTCAATTCTTACTGCCCCTGCTAAAACGGCAGGGCTTTTTTAGTTTACAAATTCAATGCTACTTAATTGTCGCTAGCGTAAATGTAATAAGTGACTCCAGAATTATCCCCTTTGACGTTCAAGTGCATTTGGCGTGCAGTTGCTGAACACCACACGGAATATTCTTTTGAGAAATTTTCAGGCAGAGGATCTTGATTAATCGCGTCATAATAATCTTTCGCGAATATTTACTTCAATTTTAATGAAAGTTTAAGCCGTGTCCTGCGCGATACGGCTTTTTTACTTGCCACAAAAACTTGAATATGTTAAACTTTCGCGGGTTAAATTTTAGGAGGTACGATATTTGTGGAAGATAAAAATTTGGAAAATGAAAATTTTGACGGCACGGACGCCACAGATACTGAAAATATAGAAATTCACGTAGACGCCGAAAACGCGAAAGTTGACGCGGTTGAAGGCGATTATGACGCTAACCAAATTCAAATTCTCGAAGGACTTGAAGCGGTGCGTCTGCGCCCTGGTATGTATATTGGCTCGACTTCGGAGCGCGGCTTACATCATCTGGTTTACGAAGTGGTTGACAATTCCATTGACGAAGCGCTCGCCGGTTTTTGTACGGAAATTAACGTTACGATTGAAAGCGATAATTCAATAACTGTCAGCGATAACGGGCGCGGCATTCCAGTTGATATGCACGAATCGGGCAAGCCGGCGGTCGAAGTGGTTTTAACAATGTTGCATGCGGGCGGCAAATTCGGCGGCAAAGGTTACAAAGTCAGCGGCGGTTTGCACGGCGTCGGCGTTTCTGTTGTCAATGCGCTCTCAAAATCTATGGAGGTTGAAGTCAAGCGCGACGGCAAAATCTACCAGATAACTTTTTCGCGCGGAAATACCGTGACGCCCTTGCACGAAATTGGAACTGCCACTGATACCGGCACGCGCGTGCATTTTGTTCCGGACGACGAAATTTTCACCGTTACCAATTTTAATTACGATACGCTCAAATACCGTCTGCGCGAATTGGCTTTTCTTAACAGCGGCATTACAATTAATTTGACAGATAAGCGCCCCGATGGCAGGCAGCATAATTTTCACTTCGAGGGCGGAATTGTTGAATTTGTCGAACACCTTAACCGTAAAAAAATTAAAATCAATCCTAAGCCGATTTACTTTAATGGACGCCGCGACGACGCTGTGGTCGAAATTGCCCTGCAGTACAACGACAGCTACCAGGAAAATCTTTTCAGCTACGTCAATAATATCAATACCGAAGAGGGCGGCACGCATTTATCCGGATTCAAGACGGCTTTAACGCGCGTGGCGAATGATTTTGCTAAGCGGTTGAATCTGTTGAAAAATGCTGACAGTACTTTGAGCGGCGAAGATGTCCGCGAAGGTTTGACGTGCGTTATCAGCGTTAAACTTCATAATCCGCAATTCGAAGGGCAAACTAAAACTAAGCTTGGCAACGCGGAAATTCGCTCATTGGTTAGCGCGGTGACTGTCGAAGGCTTGAGCGAGTTTTTTGAAGAAAATCCGGCGGTTACTAAACAAATTCTTGAAAAATCGGTAATGGCGGCGCGGGCACGTGAGGCGGCTCGAAAGGCTCGCGAATTGACGCGGCGTAAAAATGCGCTCGAAGTTTCAAGCCTGCCTGGCAAACTGGCTGACTGCTCAGTGAAAGACCCCGACCAATCCGAAATTTACATTGTCGAAGGCGACAGCGCGGGCGGCAGTGCCAAACAGGGACGCGATCGCAGATTTCAAGCGATACTTCCATTGCGCGGCAAAATTCTTAACGTCGAAAAGGCTCGGCTCGATAAAATTTTCGCCAACGCTGAAATTCGCACAATGATAACCGCGTTTGGAACTGGCATTAGTGAAGATTTTGATTTGTCTAAGCGTCGTTACGGAAAAATTATCATTATGACTGATGCTGACGTCGACGGCGCGCATATTCGCACTTTGCTTTTAACATTTTTCTACAGGTATATGAAGCCGTTGATTGAGCACGGGCACGTTTACATTGCGCAACCGCCGCTTTATCAAATTCGCAAGGGCAAAAATCATTGGTATACCTACAGCGACGAGGCTTTGACGAAAAAACTTGATGAAGTTGGGCGCGACGGCGCAACTGTCCAGCGTTACAAAGGTTTGGGCGAAATGAACCCAGAGCAACTTTGGGAAACGACTATGAATCCTTCTGAGCGAACGATGCTTAGAGTCGATATTGAAGATGCGCAGGAAGCGGACGAACTTTTTACAATTTTGATGGGCGATCAAGTTGCTCCGCGTCGACAATTCATTGAAGAAAATGCTCTGCTCGTCAAAAATCTGGATATTTAAAATGTTATCAGCAAACAGACAGGCATTAGCCGACGGATTCCGCGACGGAATTCCAATCGGGCTGGGCTACTTCGTAGTTTCATTTACGCTGGGAATAACGGCGAAACACGCGGGGCTGAATCCGTTTCAAGGGTTTTTAGCGAGCTTGTTGAATAACGCCTCAGCGGGCGAATACGCGGGCTTTACGGTAATTGCGGCGGATGCGCCTTACATTGAAATTGCGATAATAACGCTGGTCGCAAACGCGCGTTACTTGCTAATGAGCACGGTTATGAGCCAAAAATTTTCGCCGGAAACGCCGTTTTACCACAGAATATTTGTTGGCTTCGACGTGACGGATGAAATTTTCGGAATAAGTATAGCGCGAAAAGGCTGGCTGAATCCATTTTATAATTACGGCGCGATGTTAACGGCTTTACCAGGTTGGTCAATCGGGACGGCGCTCGGAATAATCGCGGGAAATGTTTTGCCGTTGTCAGCAGTCAGCGCGCTAAGCGTGGCATTGTACGGAATGTTTTTGGCGATAATAATACCACCTGCGCGAAAGGACAAAATAATCGGCGCGGCGGTGGCGATAAGCTTTGCGATGAGTTTTTTAGCGGAAACATTTTTCAGCGAAATATCGGCGGGCACGCGGACAATTTTTTTGACAATCTTAATAGCGGGCGCGGCGGCTGTACTCCACCCTGTGACGGAGAAAAAATAAGTTATGAAAATTTTGCTGTACGCCGTGCCTACATTGGCGATAATCGGCTTCATAGCCACCACAATAATAAATTGGCTGAATTATGCGGAATACGTTGCAGGCGGCGGCTCAGCGCCATTCTCGGCGTTTGTGGTCGCCAATGTGATTTTGTATCTTATTCCGGCGGCGGTAGTTACTTTAGCGCTGATTTTCGTTAAGCGCATTTTCGGGAGTTAATTGAATGACGCACGAAATTTACATTTATATATTAATAATGAGCGCGGTAACATTGGCGATAAAAATTCTGCCGTTGACGCTGATTCGCGGCGAAATAAAAAACGTAACGCTGCGCTCGTTCCTGTATTATGTGCCGTACGTGACGCTGGCGGTCATGACATTTCCGGCGATAATTTATGCGACGCAGTCAAAAATTTCTGGCGCGCTGGCGTTGCTGATTGGAATTGCGGCGGCATTTTTGGGCGCAAGTTTATTTCAAGTGGCAATATTTTGTTGCGCGATAGTTTTTGTCAGTGAATTATTTTTGATTTGAGGAATGATTATGTCTGAAGATGACAGCAGGGCGGAAATTGAGGCTTTAATAAAAAAATTTGTCAGCGAATGTCACGAAAAAAATTACAGCGGAATAGCGGCGGTTATGCCTTCGGACGAACGCAAATCGCAAATTGGAATTTCGGCGAATTATCTTGACGCGGTATATTTGCTCCGAACAACCCTTTACAAATTGCAGGAAGTCACCGGAATATCTTCAATTTTATTGGCGACGCATCTGGCATTGGCGATAGCAATTTTGGACATCGACGCAACGCGCCAAGAACCGATTGAAAAAATCGACAGCGCACTTTTAGAAAAAGCGTCAAACATAGTGCGAAGTTACATTGATATACAACTGGCGAAAACTCGACTTGAGGAAGCGCGCAATTCAAATTACAATCCGATTTTGCATTAAGAGGTGTAGCAGTTGGACATAGAATATTTATTGTGGCTACAAGGACTGCGCGAAAGTTGGGGGAGCAACGCAGAATTTATCGTAACGCTCATAACCAGCATACCGACAAGCCCGTTGTCAGCGCTAATCCCAGGAATATTATTTTGGTGCGTAAACAAAAAAGCGGGCTTATTTTTGCTGTTAATGGCGTCATTCGGGCGGCTGATTAACACGCTGATAAAAGATACGTTATGCGTCTACCGCCCGTGGGTATTGGATTCGGCGATACAACCGGCGTCAGAGGCGTTTGAGAAGGCAAGCAGTTATTCCCTACCAAGTGGGCACACACAGGGCGCAACGGCGATTTACGGCGGCTTAGCGTATTTTTACAGGCACACATTACCGCGGCTGATAATTCCCTGCGCGATAATAATTTTAGCGGTAGGATTCTCGAGAAACTTTTTAGGCGTTCACACCCCGCAAGACGTTTTGATAGCGATAATTGAAACTTTCATAGTAATGTTGGCGGCGGAAAAAATTTTCACCTTGTCAGCGAAAGACAGCCGATTCAGCGCATTATTTTTCGCGGCGGGAATAATTTTTTTACTGGCAGCGGCGCTGTACGTATTGACGAAAGATTATCCGATGGATTATCTGAACGGCGAAATAATTGTATCGCCGTTGCGGGCGCGTATAGATTCACTTGACAGCTTGGGCGGCGCGGCAGGATTTTTATTCGGCGTGGCGTTGGAAAATCAGTACGTACAATTCACCACGAAAGTTGATTCCGCAACAAAAATTCGGCGCGTGATAATTGGCGGCGTAGTGGGCGGTGCGGCGATGGCTTTGCTGTACGGATTAAAAATTTTCAGCAACGTTGCGATTTACGAATTTTGCAAGGGATTTTTGCCGCTGGTCGCGATAATATTTTTAGCGCCGCTGGCATTTAATTTCATTGAGCGGCGGGTGAGATTCAAGCAGTTTTGAAAGCGGGTGTGAGCGTGGCGATTAACATTAGACTTCAGAAAAAAATTGCAAATCGGCGGCAGATAATGGAAGCGGCGGTTCACGAATTTAAGACGAATGGCTTTGCGGACACGGCGGTTTCTGGCATTATGAACACGGCGGGTTTAGGCGTCGGCACTTTTTACAATTATTTCGGCTCGAAGGAAGAAGTTTTGATGGCGATAGTCAAGGAACTTTTTAAGCAGGTTGAGCTGAAAGTTCGGGCGCTGGCGAATAGAAATTCTCCGACGCTGAAACTTTTGGAACTTTGCAGTATGAGTACTGCGCGATTGATTGACGAAAACAGATTTATCTTGCCGATGTTCAGCAGTGCGGTTGAGCGTTCGGATAAGCCGGAAAAATTGCCTAAGAATATTTCGCCGGAGTTTAAAAAAATTTTTGAGGAAATAATTTCGCGCGGGCAAAGTCTCAATGAAATTCGCAGTGATATTCCGGTCGACATAATTTCTGAAATGTTTCATTCTATTTACCAGGCGGCGGCGCTCAGCAAATTGGACATTCCCTTTCAAGAAAATATTCGGCTCAAAGTCAAAGTTTTATTGGACGGTATAAAAAATGATTAGCGTTACGAAATTATTATTTGCGAAAAATTATTTTGGCGACAGCTTGAGATATACGAAAACTGCACGAGCAGCGAAAAACGGCACGGCTGAAGGCGTCGGTCCTGTGGTTGTTTGGAACTCGACGCGCACGTGCAATTTGAAATGCCGCCATTGCTATATGGATTCGGATTCGCGCAGGTACACCGACGAATTGACGACTGCCGAGGCGAAAAAATTTATTGATGATCTTGCTGATTTTAAAGTGCCAGTGCTGTTATTTTCTGGCGGCGAACCTTTAATGCGCGCAGATTTTTTTGAACTGGCGGAGTATGCGGCGGCTAAAAATATTCGCCCGACTCTTTCAACAAATGGAACTTTGATAACGCTGGAGGTCGCGCAGAAAATTAAAAATATCGGCGTGGGGTACGTTGGAATTTCGCTTGACGGACTACGCGAAGTCAATGATAAATTTCGCGGCGTGGCTGGCGCATATGAGCGGGCGATGAATGGCATTAAAAATTGTGTGGCGGTTGGGCAAAGGGTTGGTTTGCGCTTTACTATTAATCGGCACAATTTTATGGAGCTGGACAAAATTTTTGACTTTATCGAGGCGGAGAAAATTAATCGCGTGTGCTTTTATCATTTGGTGTACAGCGGGCGCGGCAGTGCCATGATTGACGAAGATTTGACGCCTGTTGAATCGCGCGCGGCTATGGATAAAATTATTGAGCGGACGACGGATTTTGAGCGGCGCGGGCTCGACAAGGAAATTTTGACTGTCGATAATCATTGCGACGGCGTTTATATGTATTTAAAATCTCTGCGCGACGGCGATATTGAAACCGCGGCGCAGATTAAAAAATTTATCGCTATGAATGGCGGCAATCGTTCGGGCATTGCGTTTGGCGAAGTCGACCCTGCCGGTTATGTTCACCCCGACCAATTTACTCAGCATCATACTTTCGGCAATGTTCGCGAGCGGAAATTTGGTGATATTTGGACTGATACGACTAATCCGATTATGGCTGGGTTGAAAAATCGTAAGCCGCTACTCAAGGGGCGTTGTGCCGCGTGCAAATTTCTCGACAACTGCAACGGGAACTTTCGAACTCGCGCAGAAGCTAAAAACGGCGATTTTTGGGCGTCCGACCCCGCCTGTTATTTGACGGAGGCTGAAATTGCGAACTGAAAATTTGATTGTGTACATTCACGGCAAAGGCGGCAGTGCGGCTGAATCCGAACATTACAGAAAAATTTTTCCAGATTTTGAAGTTATCGGCTTCGATTATAAAGCTGAAAATCCTTGGGACGCGAAGGTTGAATTTCAAAAATTTTTTAGTCGCTGCGGCAAAGCTACCATAATTGCAAATAGTATCGGCGCTTTTTTCGCAATGCACGCGCTTTCCGACAAATTTATCGAGCGGGCAATTTTTATTTCGCCGATTGTTGATATGGAAAAATTGATTTTAAATATGATGCGGCGGGCGAATATCACTGAAGCTGAACTGCGCGATAAACAGGAAATTGAAAATTTGTCTTGGGAATATCTAAGCTACGTGCGGGAAAATCCCATTGCGTGGAATGTGCCAACTGATATTTTATACGGCGAAAATGACGCGCTGACTTCGCTTGAAACTATAACTGCCTTTGCTAAAAAAATTGGAGCGACGCTAACTGTTATAACGGGCGGCGAGCATTGGTTTCATACGCCGGAGCAAATGAAATTTCTGGATAATTGGCTAAGACAGTGGTCAGTGAAAAGGGGCTAGGGGCTAGTTTTTTATCACTAATCCCTGACCACTGACACCTGACCCCTAAAAATCGACCGAAGGGAGATTTTTCATGATTGTTTCTTGGAATACGACGAACGCCTGTAATATGTATTGCGCGCATTGTTACCGCGACGCCGGCTGTAAGGCTGAGGAAGAACTTTCGACTGCCGAGGCTAAGGAACTTTTAAATCAAATCGCTCGCGCAGGTTTCAAGATTATGATTTTCAGCGGCGGCGAACCATTAATGCGACCGGACATTTTAGATTTGGTAAAGCACGCGGCGGATTTAAAATTAATTCCGGTATTCGGCACAAACGGCACATTGATAACGCGGGAAATGGCGGCTGATTTGAAAGCGGCGGGCGCAAAGGCTATGGGAATTTCTTTAGATTCACTTGACGCCGATAAGCACGATAAATTTCGCTCGTTTAAAAATGCGTGGGCGGGCGCTGTCGAAGGTATGAAAAATTGTCGCGCAGTGGGTTTGCCGTTTCAAGTTCATACAACGGTAATGGATTGGAACAGCGGCGAATTGGAAGCATTAACCGATTTTGCCGTGGAAATTGGGGCGAAGGCGCATCACTTTTTCTTTTTAGTGCCGACCGGCAGAGCCGCCACTATCGAAGAAGAATCACTTCGCGCAGAAGAATATGAATCCGTCTTGACGCGAATTTTAAAAAAACAGCAGGAAGTTTCAATCGAACTCAAGCCGACCTGTGCGCCGCAATTTATCAGAATCCTCGACCAGCTCGGTATGACTTCCAGATTTAAACGCGGTTGCCTTGCAGGGCTGTCTTATTGTATAATCAGCCCGCGCGGTAAAGTTCAACCCTGCGCCTATTTGAATATGGAACTCGGCGACGTTCGACAGACGCCTTTTGACGAAATTTGGAAAAACAATCCGATTTTAAAAAAGTTACGTACGTTGGAATACAGCGGAAATTGCGGCGGTTGCCGGTACAAAAACAAATGCGGCGGTTGCAGGGCGCGCGCGGCAATTTATCACAATGGCGATTTTATGAGCGCTGAGCCGTGGTGTAAAGGAGGGATTCGCGTTGAAGAAAATTACTTTGTACTCCATCAGGTTGGGGCATCGACCTGTGCAGGAGGCATCGTAAGACCTCTTTTAGAGGCAAATGCTGTTGATAGCAGAATCCCCCGCCTTTAGGCGTGGGGAGTATGTCAAGACGAATGCTTTGCTAATGTGCAAAAAGTTTTTCAAGCCGCTATTTAAATGGAGGAATTTTAAATGATAGTAGTAATGTCGCCGCTTGCGACCAAAGAAAATCTCGAAAATGTTGTAAAAAAACTCGAATCAATGAATCTGCGCACTCACCTTTCAACGGGCGATGAAAGAACGATCGTCGGCGTCATTGGCGACAAGAAAATTATTGCCAACCTCGAAATGGAAATGATGGCGGGCGTCGAAAAAACCGTTCGCATTACCGAAAAATATAAATTGGTGAGCCGCGATTTTCACCCGCAAGATACCGTGATTGACGTGGACGGCGTTAAAATTGGCGGCAAAGAAATTGTCGTAATGGCTGGACCTTGCGCAGTCGAGAGCCTTGAACAACTGCGCGAGGCGGCTGCTGCTGTTAAAAAATCCGGCGCTAAAATTTTGCGTGGCGGCGCTTACAAACCGCGCACTTCCCCCTATGATTTTCAAGGGCTTGGTGAAGAAGGCTTAAAACTTTTGCGTCAAGTTGCGGACGAATTTGATATGAAAGTCGTTACTGAAGTCGTTGACCGCGAAGATATTGCACTGATGGAAAATTACGCGGATATTCTTCAAGTCGGCGCGCGCAATATGCAAAATTTCCAAATGCTTAAAGTGCTCGGCACGTCTAAAAAGCCGATTATGTTAAAACGCGGACTTTCAGCAACGATTAGCGAATGGCTCAACGCGGCAGAATACATTATGACCGGCGGCAATGAAAATGTTATGTTCTGCGAGCGCGGCATTCGCACGTACGAAACTTATACGCGCAATACATTCGATTTATCGGCGGTGGCAGCGATTAAAGAATTGTCTCATTTGCCAATAGTGGCAGATCCTTCGCACGGTACAGGACGCCGCCCAATGGTTGCTCCAATGGCCAGAGCGGCGATAGCGGCGGGTGCAGACGCGCTTATGATAGAAGTACATCCTCACCCAGAAATCGCGCTGTCTGACGGCAACCAGTCGCTTACACCGGCAGATTTTCAAGCGTTAATGGCAAACTTGGGCGACATCGCAAAGGCGGTTGATCGCACGATATGAAACTGGCGATTATTGGCGTAGGTTTGATTGGCGGCTCATTGGGGCTTTGCTTAAAAAATAAACTCGGCGATAAAATTTTTATTAGCGGGCTTTGTCGGACGGAAAAATCTATGCAGGCGGCTATAAAATCGGGCGCGGTGGATTTTGCCGATTCTGACATTGAAAAAGTTGTTAGCGACGCCGATATTGTTTATTTGAGCCCGCCGGTTTTGCAGATTGTGCCCATGGTTAAAAAAATTCTGCCGTATCTCAAATCTGGTGCGATTTTGACGGACGCGGGCAGTACTAAAAAATTTATCTGGCAGGAACTGAAAAAAATTTTGCCGCCCGATATTTACTACATTGCCGGACATCCAATGACAGGGCGCGAAAAATCCGGCGTGACTGCCGCCCAAGCTGATTTATTCAAAAATAAGGCTTACGTAATTATCGAGAATACCGGATCGCCTGCCGCGGCTTACGAAAAATTAATGAGCTTGCTCCGATTGACTGAGGCTAAATTTATTCCGCTCGATATTGACAAGCACGACCGGTGCGCGGCGATTATCAGTCACGTTCCGCATTTGGCGGCGGCGGCGCTGGTTACTTTGCTCAATCGCGCAGGTGAAGACTTCGATTCTTGTTTGAAATTGATTGGCGGCGGTTTCAAGGATACTACGCGCATTGCTAGTTCCAACGCCGATATGTGGGCTGATATTTGTATGACGAACGCCGAAGCAATTTC
>CAJOIB010000053.1 GCA_905234705.1 uncultured Selenomonadaceae bacterium
ACCGTCTTTTTTTTATTGCGTCAAATAATTTTTATGAAAAAAAGCTGTAAAAACTCTAGCAATTATTTTCAAATCCTGTATAATTATAGGCGGAAATTTGGGCGAATGCCTCTACAAAAAAATCAAGGCGGTGAGTAATTTGAGTGAAATTGTTAAGATTAGGGGGCTGAAAACGGGCTTGCAATTAATTTTTGCGAAAGACGCCAGCTTTGACGACGTGCAAGCGACGCTTCTTGACAAACTGCAAACCGGCGACAAATTTTTTATTCGCGGCACAACCGTTTTTGCTCCGAAAGATTATTTTGACGAAGAGCATAATGAAAAACTGCGACGCTTATTCCATCGTCACGGGATGCTTTTCAGTACCGATTTGAAAGAGCCGAAATTTGCGCCGGAAAAGCCCGTTGAGCCTGTCACAAAAGTTGTTGAGAAAGCAAAGCCAGCGTTTATTTTAAATCGGACATTGCGCGGCGGGCAGGAAATTAGAACGGAATCTTCGGTTTTGATTTTCGGCAATGTAAATCCAGGCGCGCAAGTTATAGCGGGCGGCAGTATCGACGTTCGAGGAATTTGTCGCGGGACTGTTCACGCGGGCGCGTTTGGCGACGAAAACGCTTGCATCGTGGCGGATAAACTTCGCCCCATGCAAATTCGTATCGCCAATATCATTGCACGTCCGCCGGATAATCTTCAAAAAACCGAAAATGCGGAAAAAGCTTCAATTAAAAATGGGTATATTGTTTTTGAGCCGGTTATAAGGTAAAATAATCGGCGCGTTATAATTTTTTAAACTATAACTCCCAGCCGGAGGTTTAAATTTATGTGCGAAATTATAGTTATTACAAGCGGAAAAGGCGGTGTCGGTAAAACTACTACGACGGCGAATATTGGCGTAGGTTTGGCGTTGCGCGGAAACAGAGTTGCGCTGATTGATACTGATACCGGTCTTCGGAATTTGGATTTGATACTTGGGCTTGAAAATAGGATTATGTACGATTTGGTTGACGTAACCAGCGGGCGCGTTCCCTACAAAAAAGCTCTTGTTCGCCACAAAAAATATGATTCGCTGTTTCTTCTGCCGACTTCACAGATTCAAGATAAATCCGCCGTCACGCCGGAGCAACTCGTCAAACTTTGCAACGAAATGAAAGGCGAATTTGAATTTATCATTATCGATTGTCCGGCAGGAATTGAGCAAGGTTTCAAAACAGCCATTGCCGCGGCTGACTGCGCGATAGTCGTTACGATGCCGGAAGTTGCCGCAGTTCGTGACGCCGATAAAATTATTGGCGAGCTTGGACGCGCTGACAAGGAAAATATTAAGCTGATTGTCAATCGCATTCGCCCGCAGATGGTTGAAAAAGGCGATATGCTTGATATGGCTGATATTAATGAAATTTTGTCGATTGAGTGCATTGGGCAGATACCGGACGACGAAATGATTGTTACCGCGACGAATAAGGGCGAGCCGGTTGTTGCTATGAATGATTCGATTGCTGGGCAAGCTTACAGAAATATCGTTGGCAGAATTTGCGGCGAAAATATTCCGTTTCTCAAACCGCCTAAAGAGGGTTTCTTCAAAAAATTAAAACGCTTATTCGGTATGCTGTAAGGAGGGAGGCTAATGCTGGACATTTTTAAAAGGCTTCTCGGCATGAACGAAAAAAAGTCTGGTCAAATTGCTAAAGAGCGGCTTCAATTTGTGATTATTCACGACCGCGCCACTGTTTCCCCCGAAGTTATGGAGCAACTAAAAGCTGATATTATCGCTGTTATTTCAAAGTACATGGACATTAATACAAGCGCCATGGCGATTACTTTTGAAAAAGACTCTGAATCTGTCGCACTAATCGCGAATATTCCCGTACAGTCTATGCCGCACTCGCCTAAACGGTAATGCTGGGGGTGAGGCGTTGCTCATTCGTTTTTTAGAAATTATTGGTAGATTTATAATTAAATGCTGTGAAGATTTCGGCAAAGTGGTTTTGCTTTACCTTGACACAATGAAGCAACTCCGCCACAAGCCGCGAATCAAACACATCATCGCGCAAATGTCTCACCTCGGCGCGGATTCGTTATTAATCGTATCGCTGACGCTGCTTTTTACGGGCGTAGTTTTCACCTTGCAAACGGCGCACGAATTGATAAGATTTGGCGCGCAGTCGACGGTCGGGGGAATAATAACCATAGCGATTAGCAGGGAATTAGGACCGGTATTAGTCGGCGTAGTTTGCGCGGGCAGAGTTGGTGCGGCGATTACCGCTGAAATTAGCACAATGAAAGTTACCGAGCAGATTGACGCGCTAAAAGTGATGGCGGTTAGTCCTGTCGATTATCTGATTGTGCCGCGAATGTTGGCTTGTATGGTTGTTATACCGATTCTGACAATTTTTGGCGATGTGATTGGTGTATTTGGCGGCTGGCTGGTTGCCGTTCACTACTCCGGCATTAGTTCAAATGTTTATACCAGTTCCATTCAAGTTTTTGCCGATAATTACGATTTGGTCGGCGGCTTGATTAAGGCTATGTTTTTTGGTAATGTTATCGCGGTTTTGGGCTGTTATTACGGGCTGAATTGTCCGGACGGCGCGGAGGGCGTTGGTAAAGCCACCACCAAAACTGTTGTTTCTTCGATTATTGTAATTTTTATTTTGAATGCACTTTTGACTTTTATAATTTACGGTGATTAAGTGATTAAGATTAAAAATGTCAGCAAATATTTTGGCGAGAAAGCGGCGTTAAAAAATATTAATCTTGAAATTGCTGACGGCGAAACTTTGGCGATAATTGGCGGCTCGGGCAGTGGCAAATCTACATTGCTCCGGCTGATGATTGGATTGATTAAACCGACCGAAGGCGAAATTTGGATTGGCGACGACGAAATTTCTCAAATGGACGAAGACGAAATTACACGGATTCGGCTCAAAATGGGAATGGTTTTTCAATATTCGGCGCTGTTCGATTCAATGAGCGTGGGCGATAACGTTGCATTTGGACTTGTTGAGCATACTGATTTCAGCAAGGAAAAAATTCGTGAGATTGTACGCGAAAAGCTTAAGCAGGTTGGTCTTGAGGGCGTTGAAAATCTGATGCCGAATGAACTTAGCGGCGGTATGAAAAAGCGCGTGTCATTGGCGCGAGCGATTGCCTTTGGTCCGGAAATTATTTTTTATGACGAGCCGAGTTCGGGCTTAGATCCTGTCACCACGAATAAAATTGACGAGCTGATTATTTCGACGCAGCGCGCCTTGAAAGTAACCAGCATTGTCGTGACGCACGATATGATTAGCGCGTGCCGCATTGCGAATAGAATTGCTATGGTTTATAATGGCGAATTGATAGCTATTGACAATGTTGAAAATTTTAAAAAGATAAATGACACACGGGTAAAGGAATTTTTACGCGGGATTGTTTAAGAAGGGAGTGGTAACGTGTCAGCAGAGGCGAAAGTTGGAGCGTTTGCGATTGGCGGAATAGCGATGTTGAGCGCGGCGCTGATTGGGCTGGGCGACATTCATTTTGGCGCGGATAAAAATATCACTTTGTACGCTGGATTTAAGCAAGTTTTAGGGCTGGAAAATCAAGCGGACGTGCGATTAAGCGGCGTGCCTGTTGGGAAAGTCGATAGCATTATTAATGACGGCGGCGGCGTTACTGTGACTTTGAAAGTTAATCAAGACGTGAAAATTCCCGATAATTCCACGGCTACAGTTTTGAGCGTTGGCGTTATGGGCGATAAATTTGTGAATATCACGCCTGGCAAGGACGATGGCGAATATCTGCGCGACGGCGATCACATTAACGTAACTGAAGAAGCCGATATGAATAAAATGTTCGACGGTATCGATAAAGTTTTGGCGAAAGTTGAAAATTTACTGCAGGCTGTTGAAGGAATCGTCGGTAATGAAACTTTTCAAAAATCTGTCGTTGAAATGAGCGATAATATGAAAAGCGCTTCCGAACATATGAATGGTTTAATGGCGAGTTTGGAGCGCATTTCCCGAGATAACGAGCAGAATGTTAATCAAATGGCAACGCAGCTGAATACAATTTTGGCGACGATGAACGCGACGATAGCGAACGTGGAACATATGACGGCAAACCTTGACAAATTCGCTGGCGACCCCCAAACTGTTGCCGATTTAAAAAATACCTTGACAAATATTTCTGCGACGTCTAAAAGTATTGCCGGTATGGCGGAACATATTAATCAGTTCGTGGGCGACCCGCAAGTCAATGACGATATTAAAATCACGATTAGTAACGCCCGCAATTTGACTGAGCGCGCCGATAGTATTTTGGAGAAAGTTCAAGGCGCGTCCAGTAAATTTTCGCAGATTGAGATTAAGCCTTCCGTGGATATTTTGTACAGCGAAAAAAATTCTGATTGGGATGCGAACCTTGCCGTCGAGGTTGCTATGGACGATAAATCTTTGCACCTTGGCGTTGAGGATATCGGCGACAGTTCCAAATTGAATGCGCAGGTTGGCAAACTTTTTAATGAAGATTTTGGGGCTCGCGCAGGGATTGTAGCCGGTGAAATTGGTTTAGGAGTTGACGCTTACGCGGGCGACAAGTGGAAATTTTCTGCCGAAGCTTACGATTTGAATGATGTTAAAGTTCGCTTGAAATCTCAATACAAAGTCGCCGATTCAACTTACATTCTCGGTGAGTTGCACGCGGTTAACAAGGATTCGCGCGCCGCTTATTTTGGGATTAAACAGGAATTTTAAATGCTTGAGGAGGAGATTAATTTGAAATTTCCAGGTCGTATCGGAAAAAAATTAGCAGGGGCGATTGTGGCGGGCGTTATGAGTTTTTCGTTGCATTTCGGAACGGCGAGCGCCATTGAAGTTGTTGATATTAATCTTGACGAAACGATTCAGCGCGCTCTTGAAAATAACCGCACTATCAAAAATTCGATTTCCAGCCGTGAATCTGCGTATTGGGCATTGAGGCAGGCGCGCCGTCAAACTGCGCCTACTGTCAGCTGGTCTTCGCAGGCTGAAACTGTTGGCGGCAGTCAATATCGCAGTTACGACCACAGGCTTTTTGGAAATACCGCAACCGTGACTTTGCCGCTTTACGCTGGCGACAGATATAAGGAAGGCAGAGTTTCAGCGCGTTATGGCTTAAACGCCGCCGATTTGAATCTGGAAAATACTTTGCAAACTGTCCGGCAAACCGCCACGAATTATTATTACAACGTGCTTAGGGCGCGCAATCAAATTGAAGTTGATGAAGAAAACGTACAAACTTTGACTGAACACTTGAATAACGTTAACGCACAATTCGCTGCCGGTACGGTTGCTAAGGCTGACGTTTTATCGTCCCAAGTTCGATTGGCGAATGCTCAACAATCTTTAGTCACTGCTCAAAACGATTATGATATTGCCGTTGCCACGCTCAGCAGTTATCTTTTATTACCTGCGGATACGATTTTGCGCGCTCAAGATCAATTAACCTACACGCGCTATAATCTGAATTTGGCAAATTGCGTTGCCTTTGCGCTGGAAAATCGTCCGGATGTTGCGGCGGCTGAATTTGAGATTAAACAGGCGGAATCTGCCGTTCGTTCCGCAAAATCCGCTAGCAAACCAAGCGTCAACGCCATTGCTACTAAGGGGTTTAACGGGAAAAATCCTTTCAGCGACAGTTATTCGGATTCGTGGACGGCGGGATTCAGTGCCAGTTGGAATATTTTTGACAGCGGCATAACCAAGGCGCAGGTTAATTCTGCAAACGCCACACTCAATCAAGCTATTGAAAATGCAGCGGCACTGCGCGAATCTGTTCAGCTTGAAGTTCAATCGGCGTATTTGACATTGCACGCGGCTGAAAGAAATATCGCTACAACCCGTGTTGCCATTGCCAGCGCCGAGGAAGATTATAAAATTGCAGTTGTTCGTTATCAAGCGGGCGTTGGTACAAACCTTGACGTTATGGACGCCAGCGAAAAATTGACTGAGGCGAAAAATAATTATTACACGGCGCTTTACACCTACAACACGGCTAAGGCGGCGCTCGATAAGGCTATGGGCATTCCGGTTAGCATCGACGTTGTTAGATACGTTTCTGCTGAAGCTGAAGGCAAATCTGCGGAAGAAGCGCGCGAAGAAGCCGCATTGACGCCCGAAGCCTCTGAAGTTCCCGAAATGGAAGAAGCCGCTCCGCCAGTTACCATCGATTTGTCCGACGCTGAACCTATGCTTTTAGAATAATTTTGCGCAGAAAGGAGCGTTATCCGTGAAGGCGATTTTCAAGGCACTCGGCGCTTTGCTGATTGTTGCCGCGCTTATCGGCGGATTTTTTTTAAATTCACAGCGGGACGCTCTTTTAGAAAAAATTATTCCAATCGCCGAAGAAAAAGCCACTGAAATGTTGAACACGCCCGTTAAAATCGGCAAAGCTGAAATTGAATATTGGAGTTTGTCGCGGCTTGAGGGCAGTAAAATTGTACTGCGCGACCTTGAGATTTTCGATAAAAATTCTGAGCTCATTGCACGGGCTGATTTGGCGAAAGTTTCATTTAATCTGTTAGCTGCTCTGGAAAATTTTTTTGGCTCAGGAATTAACAGCGGCGTGATTGATGAGATTAATATTACCGGCGCGCAGGCGAATTTGATTAAGCGCGAAGACAATTCCTGGAATTTCAATGACATTAAACCGAAAAGTAGCACTGACAGCGATTTTGGCGCGAAAATTTTTTTGACTGGCGGAAATGTAAATGCGGCGTTTGACGGAAAAACTATTGCTGTTGAAAATATCTCCGGCTCGGCGGACTGCGCGAATATTAACGCCATTGATATAAAAATCGACGCTGAAACTCTCGGCAGTAAAATTTCCGCCATTGGCACTGTTGGCTTGGAAAATCAAATCGTTACCGCCAATGTCGATACCGCTAACGTTGCTGAAGTTTTATCCTATTTGCCGGAAAATCTTTTGAAGTTGCCGGAAGGCGTTGAAATTCGCGGCGGCACGGTTAATAATGTTGTTTTAAATGTTTTACACCGCGACGAAATTTTGAGCTACAGCGGCTCTGCTAATCTTGTTGACGGCGCGGTTAAAGTTGTAGATACTGAAATTGAAAAAATCAGCGGCAGTGCGAGATTCACTGACGCCGAAATTAATTTTGTCGCCCAAGCGCAGGCAAATTCTCAGACGGCTAAGGCGTCCGGCTCTATTCGCACGGATACCGATAAGCCGTTTTTTGATATTGATGCTGAATCCGATTACTTTGAACCGGCGGCGATTTTTGAGAGTCTCGGCGTCAAGGGCGCTGTGCAATTTTCGGCTCATATGGCGGGAACTTTTGAAAATCCGCAGGTTGAGGGCGAGGTTTCTTCAAGTTATCTGGCGTACAACAATATTTCCGCGCAAAATATCAGCGCTCACGTGAAATATTTTGACAATGCGGTTTCTGTTTCTGAAATTCGCGCAGAAAGTTTCGGCGGCGTACTTCGCGGCGAGGCGGAAGTGCAGGCTCAAAAATTGGCGTACAATGCGCACGTCAAGGCGACTGATATTAATATCGCGCAGGTCAGAAATTTTTTTGATATTGATTTGGATTTTAACGGAAATGTTTCAGCGGACGTAGCGGCGAATGGAATTGGCGCTGATTTAAAGACGCTGAAAATTTTTGGCGAAGCGACTGCCGATAATGTTACCTACGAAAATTTTGCATTTGACGGCGTGTCTTCATCGTTTTTTGTCAGCGACGACGACGTGAAGATTGATTATCTGAATGTGCAACTGCCTGGGCACGGCAAATTTAATGTTGAAGGTACGATTGTTGACAAAAGTAAATTGGATTTGGAATTTTACGGCGCGCACGTGGATTTGGCGCTGGCGAAAAAATTTGACAAACTGATTGACGTTAGCGGCTTGAGCGATTTCAAAGGCTCGGTTCACGGCGATATTGATAATCCAAAAGTGGCGATTAATTTAAGCGCGGTTGACAGCGCGGGTAATGGCGGCTTTGACGGAATTTTTTTCAATCAGCCGTACGATTCGATTATGCTTGCGGCGTCTGGGAATTTGGATAATCTGAGTGTCGACAGATTTGAATTGGAAAAGGGCGGCAAACTCGTTTGGACTGTCATTGACGGCGTTGTGAATATGAAGGGCGAAAAAAGTATTAATCTGCGGCTCGATACGATTGGGGCGCGCGTCGAAAATATTATCACGCTCATAACCAACGATTTTCAAGTTACCGGCAACATTGACAACACAATCAGAATTACCGGCACGCTGGAAAAGCCGCACATTGTCGGCTACGCGGAATTTAATTACGGCAGTTTTAAATACGGCGATTTCGATACAATTTTGCTAACGAGTTTGCGCGGCGATTATTTTGTTCAAGGAAACACTGTGCGCGTCCAAGATTTTGTTGTGACTTCGCCGATGGTCGATATGGTTTTGAATGGCACGCTGGATTTGCAAACTTACGATATGGATTTTACGGTTGAAGGGCGCGATATAGATTTGCGGCGTTTTCAAGGCAAATTCCCGAATGATTATCCTGTATCTGGGCACGGCACATTTGCGGGCGAGCTCAAGGGCAATTTTTTGAAAGAGCCGACTTTTGACGGGCAATTAACAGCGCCTGCGTTTACGTTTAACGGCGTTGAAGTTCACGCGGTGCAAGGACACATTAACGCGAAAAATATTCCTGGCGTAGGTTTGCAACTCACGCTTGACAATTTTAATTTTTATCAAGGCAACGGCAAATATTCAATGCAGTTGACGGCGAACACCACGACTAAAAGTATTAATGGCAAAGTCGAAGTGCGGAACGTTAGTATTCCCGAATTGGCGGCGCTGGCGAATAAAAAATCCGAATTGCTCAAGGGAAAATTGAGCAGTGAAATAACGCTCGGCGGGACGACTGAAAATCTTTCCGGCAAATTGAAGGGCGAAATTGTCAAGGGCGAACTTGCGGGTTATGATTTGCACGACGTGAATGTGGATATTAATTTGGCGAATCAGATTGTGTACGTGCAGAAATTTGCAGGAAAACAGGGCAAGGCTGGGGAATTTGACATTCGCGGCACGGCAAGTTTAGTTGGTCCATTAGCGTTGATTGGCAAGGCGACGAATTTGGAATTGGGAATAATAGGCGCGGCGGCTGGGCTTGACGCTGAATTTATCGGCACGACGAATATTGACGCGAAAATTAACGGCAGCATTGACAATCCGGACGGAGAATTTTCTTGGACGGCGAACGGTGGCATTCAGGGCTCAACTTTTGATTTGATGCGCGCGAATATTTTGCTCAGAAATTGGGTTTTTAATGTCAAAGAATTTATTGTTAACCGCAAGATTGGCGATAAACTTTACCAGGCGAGCGCGCAGGGTACAATTCCGATTCAAGCGCTGACAATGGAATCTGGCGCTCATTTTGCCGCGAATGATCAGATGAATTTAAAAGTTTCTCTTGACGACGCAGATTTAAGTTTGTTGCCGGTTATGAGTGATATGATAGCGTGGTCTGTTGGGAAAATGGGCGGCAATGTTATGATAACCGGTACGGCGTCTCGCCCGCAGATTAACGGGCAAATTTCGCTGAAGGACGGCTCGGTGAAGGTTAAAGGTATGACGAGCCCGATTGAGCACATAAATATTTCGACGCAGTTTAAAGGCAATCGGTTTGACATTGAGAAATTTGTTGGTAATATTGGCTCTGGAGATTTTAAAGTTACCGGCGGACTTAGTTTTGCGGATTATACGATTAGCAATTATAATTTCGATTTGGCGGCGAATGCGCTGGATATTCGCAGTACGTTTTTTACCGGACCGATTAATGGCGAATTTAATTTGAGTGAAGGGCGAATGTGGCGTCATACTTTGCCGAAAATTTCTGGGCATCTTGATTTTGACAAATGTACAATCAGCGTTCCCACAATTCCGGATTCGGATTCGCCTTTGCCGGAAATTTTAATGGACGTTACAATTAATCTCGGCGATAAAGTTCATTTTTACAGTTCGCGCCTTTATAATATGTACTTAACTGGTTCAGTGAAATTTGAAAATACAACTTTGCACCCAAAAACTTCGGGTTTGATTAGCGTTAAACGCGGCGGCACTGTTACTTATATTCAGACGGTTTTTAACATTCGCGAAGGCGAAGCGCTTTTCAATCAGATGGATTCATTTTTTCCGAGTCTGAATTTAACAGCCGACGCCACGGTTTCAAATGTAAAAGTTGAGCTGTCGATTGATGGCACTTTGGGCGATATGGATTTGAAACTGCACTCAACGCCGGAAATGAACTCAACTGAAATTGCGCAATTGCTGACATTGCGCGACGCTTCCGGCAGAACCACCGAA
>CAJOIB010000054.1 GCA_905234705.1 uncultured Selenomonadaceae bacterium
TTTCAGAAATTTTTGCTCCGGACGATGAAGTTATGATAAAAAAAATTGGGCAAGAAACTTTTGACGCATTGCAGGAAGATTTATTATTGCTGGACGAAGCGGGCGAAAAATTTGACAAAGCGAAAATTGACGCGGGCGATTTGACGCCTACATTTTTTGGCAGTGCGATGACGAATTTTGGCGTGCAGAATTTTTTAGAAGAATATTTGAAACTTGCACCGCCGCCTACTGCGCGAATTTCTGACGACGGAATTATTGAGCCAGACGACGAAAATTTTTCAGCGTTTGTTTTTAAAATCCAAGCGAATATGAATCCGGCGCACAGAGACAGGCTCGCGTTCATCAGAATTTGTTCCGGCAGATTTGAGCGCAATATGCAAGTGTGGCACGCGCCCAGCAATAAAATTATCAAGCTGGCTCAACCTCAACAATTCCTCGCGCAGGAGCGACAGATTATTGAAGAGGCTTACCCTGGCGATATTGTTGGGCTGTTTGATCCTGGAATTTTCGGAATTGGCGATACTTTGACTGACGCCGCTCATAAATTTAAATTTGAAGAATTTCCCACATTTCCGCCGGAAAAATTTGCTCGCGTATCGACTAAGGACACAATGAAGCGCAAACAGTTTGCCAAAGGAATTGAGCAGTTGACGCAGGAAGGCGCAATTCAATTATTTTATCCGGTCGGTATGGGTAATGATTCTTACGTGGTTGGTACGGTCGGCACATTGCAGTTTGAAGTTTTACAGTACCGGCTGAAATCTGAATACAATGTTGACGTTTTGCTGACAATGTTACCTTTTGAAGTGGCGCGCTGGCTGAAATTCGATAGCGGCGAAAAAGTTACACCAACTTCATTGAGAGGCGCAAACCGCGGAATGTTCGTATTGGACAGAGCGGAAAATCCGGTTTTATTGGTAGAAAATGAATGGGCGCTGGGCTGGATACGCGAAAATAACGCAAAGCTGATAATGAGCGCGACCCCGTTGGAGGATTGATTTATGAAGTATGAAATTTTGTACCCCGAAGCATTTCCAGTTGTCAAATTTAAATTGGAGCGCGGCGAAAGAATCAAAGCCGAATCCGACGCAATGATAGCGATGGGCGCGAATATCGACGTTGAAGGCAAGATGGAAGGCGGGCTTTTAAGCGGTTTAGCGCGCAGAGTTTTATCCGGCGAAAGTATGTTTTTCCAAGAATTAATTGCTCGCCGCGGCGCGGGTGAAGTTCTGATTGGTCACCAACTGCCTGGCGGAATTTTGGATTTGGATTTGGACGGCTCATATGGGCTGATTGTGCAGAAAGACGGTTATTTGGCGAGTACGGACGGCATTCAAGTTGAAACTAAAATGCAGAATTTGACGCGCGGTCTTTTCAGCGGCGAAGGCTTTTTTGTACTGAATGTTCGTGGGCGCGGCACGGTTTTTATTTCAAGTTACGGCGTCATTCATCCGATAAATCTTGACGATAATGAAGAAGTTATCATTGACAACGGGCATTTGGTGGCGTGGCCGGATTATATGGATTATAAAATCGAAAAGGCGTCAAGCGGCTGGATTTCAAGCTTTACTTCGGGCGAAATGCTTGTTTGCCGGTTTCGCGGTCCTGGAATTGTGCTGATTCAGACGCGCAACCCAGATGCTTTTGCTGGCTGGATTCGCTCAATGGTTCCTTCAACTTAGATTGCAAGGCTTTCAAACAATAATAATTTCAGTGACGACGATAGCGACAGTGGAATTGATGACGAATGAGGTGTATTTTATGCGCTGGAAAAAATTATTAGCGGCGGTGATAGCGTTTTCGAGTTTGACGGTGGCGGGCGGCGTTATGTTTGAAGAAAAAGTTTCGGCTGAAGTTGTCGAGATTGAGCAGGAAAATATCGTAAGCGTGACGGGCGTTGCTGAAGTTTTCGGCGATGGTGAAAAAATTTCCGCCGCCATTATCGAATACGCGAAAGACATTAGCCCAAAGAGCGTTTCAATTCGTGATTTTAAAGTTGCTGACAAAAGAATTGAAGCGGTTTACGTCAACGACGAGCCCACGCTCACCAATAAAAATAAAACCGGCAGGTACGTGATTTTAAAATTTGCTTATGAAAATACGGCGTTTGCTGGCAGTTTGGAAAATCGCAAGCGCCCGAATGACAATCCGCCGCCACAAAATAATCCTCGCGCAGGTGACGCTCCAATGCGTTCAAATCGTCAGTTGCCGGATTTAAAATTTAGCGTTCAACAAATTGGCACTGTTCGCGCAGTTGACGGTACTAAATTTTTGCCGAGCGAAAAAACTTTTGCAAGCACTTCGACGCTTGAGCCGGTGATTGATTCTTTTCAGCAATTTATTTATACCGACCCAGTGAGCGGAAATTCTATGCCGTACAATCTTTATTTGCCGCGTGATTATAATCCTGCGAAAAAATATCCGCTGTTGTTTTTCGTGGCGGACGCCAGCGCAAATATCAATGAAGTTAAGACGCCGCTCTTTCAAGGCAACGGCGCTACCAGTTTCGCGCAGGACAAATACGACTGCATAATTCTCGCGCCGCAATATACCGCCGATTTGGTTGATAAGCTCGGTATGATGACGACCGACGAAAACATTTGGACTGACGGCTTAGAGCTAACGAAAAATCTACTGTTCGACGTGATTAATAATTATGCTGTTGACAAAAACCGGATTTACGGCACGGGACAATCTCAAGGCGGCATGGCGAATATTGCGATTAGCGACAGATACCCCGACCTTTTCGCGGCGCAGCTTTTAGTTGCCTGTCAATGGAACGTCGAGGAAATGAGCGCGCTCAAGGATAAAAATTTGTGGATAGTTGTTTGTGAAGGCGATACAAAGGCTTTTCCAGGTATGAATGCGGCTGTGGCGAATTGGAAAAATTTAGGCGCGCGGATTGCAACCAATACAAATTTTTGGGACAGCAAAGCCTCAATCGCCAATTTAAACAAAAAAATCCGGCAGATTGAGCGTCAGCGCGCAAATATAAATTACACGGTATTTGCGGGCGGAAATCATATGTACACGTGGAGTTTTGCGTACAATATTTCGGCTCTGCGCGATTGGCTTTTTAAACAAAATCTTAGGAGGAATTGAAATGGAAAAGACATTAGTGCTGATTAAACCGGACGCATTCGGCAAGGGACATGCGGGCGATATTTTGAAAATTTATGAGGCGGCGGGCTTTAAAATCGTGGCGGCGAAAGTTATGCAGATGGATAAAAAATTGGCGGCGATACATTATGCTGAACACGTCGAAAAGTCGTTTTATCCGGAGTTGGTTGAATTTATGACGAGCGCGCCGTTAATGGCGATGGTATTGGGCGGCGAAAATGCGATTGAGCGCGTGCGTGAAATTAATGGTGCGACGAATCCTGCGAAGGCGGCGGAAGGTACAATTCGCAAACTTTACGCTGAAAATGTTACCAAAAACGCTGTGCATGCGTCTGACAGTGCGGCGAGTGCGGCGCGTGAAATTCCGATTTTCTTTAGTGAGATTGAACAATTTGGAGCTTGAGCGATGAAAATTTACACAAAGACAGGCGACGCGGGACAGACAAGTTTATTTACCGGCGAGCGCATTGCTAAGGAAAGTCCGCGCGTTGAAACTTACGGCACGATTGACGAGGCTAATTCAGCACTGGCGATGGCGCGGGCTTTTTCAGATACACCGGAAATTAAGCAAAAAATTTTTGACTTGCAAAGGCTGTTACCAAAATTGATGGCGGATTTGGCGAGTTTGGAGCAACCGGCGTTGATTAACGAATCGCATATCAAACAGCTGGAAGACGAAATCGATGAAATGGATAAATTTTTGCCGCCGCTGAAAAATTTTGTGATACCAGGCAACACCAAGGCAGGCGCGATATTGGATATGGCAAGGACTACAATTCGTCGCGCAGAACGAGAATTTTACAAACTTTCGCGGTTTGAGGCAGTTCATGAGATTGACGGCGTATTTTTAAATCGGCTGTCGGATTATTGCTTTATGCTAATGCGTGTGGAAGATTATTTTGCTGAGAAAAAATCTGCTGTTTTGGTTTAAATTTAATCGAACCCCGAGGCGCGCACGGACGCGCGTCCCAAAAAAGAAATGCTGATACTCATTCAAAAATTGGGAGTTGTTAATGGACGAAGATAAAAAATCTCACGGCGCAGTCAAAGATTTAACGGTAGGCGAACCGGCGAAACTAATATTTTATTTTACACTACCGCTATTGGCGGGCAATGTCTTTCAGCAACTGTTTGGATTTGTGGATACGCTGATAGTCGGGCGATTTTTGGGCGTTGAGGCGCTCGCAGCGGTTGGTTGCACAGGCAGCTTGATGTTTTTAATGCTGGGCTTTGTAATGGGCGCAACAAGCGGATTTTCGATTTACACGGGACAGAGATTCGGCGCGAAAGATTTTGACGGAATACGTTACAGCGTGGTAGTTTGTACAGTTTTGGCGCTGATAATGTCAGTGATAATGTCGATAATCGGCGTGACTTTTTGCCGCGAATTACTTGAATTGATGCAAACTCCGCCAGAAATTATTGACGGCGCATACGATTTCATTGTGATAATTTACGGCGGCGTCACCGGCTTTATAATGCTACAAATGCAGTCAAATTTAATCCGCGCGCTTGGCGATAGTAAAATGCCCACGGTCATTCAAGCAACGACGCTGTGTATAAACATTGCGCTTGAACCGGTCGCAATAATCATTTTGGAATTGGGAATACCAGGCGCGGCGGCGGCTACAATTTTATCAATAATAATCGGAAATATAGTCTGCTTTATCTACATAAAAAAAAGAGTACCGCTCCTGCACGTCCGGCGCGAAGATTGGCACTTCGACAAAAAAGTTATCATTGAACATTTAAAAATCGGTTTGCCAATGGGTTTCCAATCGTCGATAATCGCGATAGGCGCGGTCGTTGTACAAATGGCGCTGAATGGACTTGGACCAATAGCCGTTGCGTCATTCGCGGCTTCAATGCGCGTCGACAGTATCGCGGTAATGCCGATGATGTCATTTGGCGTAGCGATAGCGGCTTACACGGCACAAAATTTCGGTGCGAAAAGATTTGACAGAATCAACGACGGCGTAAAAAAAACAATCTGGATGTCATGCTCATTTAGCGTAGTCGCGGCGCTGTTCAATATATTTTTCGGCTCAGAAATAATCCGGCTATTCGTCGGCGAAGGGCAAGAGCAAATTGTTGAATACGGGCAATTATTTTTGACGGTAAACGGCTTAGCGTATTGGATAATGGCGCTTTTATTCATATTCAGATTTACATTGCAAGGGCTTGGTGAAAGTTTCGTACCGACGATAGCGGGCGCGATGGAATTAATAATGCGAATAGCGGCGGCGATTTTCCTGGTAGATTGGCTGGGATATTTGGGCGTGTGCCTTGCCGCTCCAATGGCGTGGCTCGGCGGTTGTATTCCACTGGCAATAGCATTTTTTATGACGCGGCGAAAAATTATGCGCCTGTACGAAGAGGACGATTAAATGATAACTCGACTGACGACGAAAGAATTGCTTGCTGAATCGCTCAAAGAATTATCTGCGCGAAAATCCATTGACAAAATCACAGTCAAGGAAATTGTTCAGAATTGCGGATTCACGGCGAAAACTTTTTACAATCACTTTCAAGATAAGTATGATTTAATCGCGTGGATTTATTCGACGGCGGCGCTAAAAATCATGAGCAAGATTGACGGCGAAAATTACACGTGGCGTGATTCGCTTTCCGACGGCTTTAAATATTTTCTGGACAACAAAGACTTCTTGAAAAATTTGATTGAAAAATCGTTGCCCGAACCGCTGAAAAAATATCTTTACAAAATCGCCGATTCGTGAAATTAATTTATAAAAATTGCCGCCTTGATAATTGCAGGGCGGTTTTTCTTTGTGATATTTTTAATCAAAATTTTTAGTGGGTGATGTTTATGGCGATGGTGAAGGATTATCTGAAAAATAATTTCAAGCACGGAATTGAAGCGGGAATTTTGCAATATGGCGTTGGACAGGAAACAACTTCGCCGGACGTTGCGGAAGTTTTAGCTACTTCAAATTACGATTGGCTTTTTGTCGACGGCGAACACGGTCCTCACACGGTACAGACGATTTTGGCAATTTGCCGTGCGGTTGCGCCCTTCAATATTACGCCGGTTGTGCGCGTTCCAGAAGCTGGCACTGGCATTTTCAAGCAACTTTTAGACGCGGGCGTTCAAAATATTATCATTCCGAAAGTTGAGACTGGCGAGGAAACCGAAAATATTATGTACTGGGCGAGTTATGCGCCGCGCGGCAATCGCGGTTTAGAAAATCTTGAAGATATTGTTAAAGTTTCTGGCGTCGGCGGAATTTTCTTGGGTCCAATAGATTTGGCGGTTGATATGGGACACGGCATAGATATTTTCCACCCCGAAGTTGCTGACGCGATGGATTATATGATTAAGCGCATTAAAGAATTGGGCAAACCGGTTGGTACAATCGCCGTGACGCCGGAGCAAGCTAAACATTTTGCGGATTTAGGCGTAAGTTTCTTGGCGCTCGGTGCGGATACTGCATTTTTGGCGGCGGGCGCTGATAATACTTTGGATACTTTTAAAAAGGTTATTCAAGGCAAATAAAAATTTTGGAGGGTTTAATTTATGAAAAACGTTGTAATTATTTCCGGTCATCCAGATTTGAAAGTCTCGGTTGCGAATAAAACTATTTTGGAAGAAATTTCCGCGAAATGCCCGCAGGTTGAAATTCGCAAACTCGATGAACTTTATCCCGATTATAATTTTGACGTTAAAGCTGAGCAGGCGGCGCAATGTGCATTCCTGGCATTACCACTGAAGAGCAAAAACAGGCACTTATTGATAAATGCAAAAAGCAAGCTGATAATATCATCGAGTGCGTTAGCAGTTTGTAAAATCTTGGTGGTATAAATATGTTTCCGGATATTATTAAAAAAATTCCTGCGCGAGATTATAAAATGGACGGGCTCGAAGTTCACGTTGATCATACGTCGACAGGCACGATTTATTTTGCCAGCGCGGAAAAAGAAGTCGTTTTCCCCGAACATTCGCACGCGGCGGAAGAGCGCGGCTATGTTGTGAAATGCATTGACAGGATTATTGACTTGGGTGGCGAAATTAAAAACGACGATAAGAAATGCGCGCCCGTTTACAAAGACGCCGTTGAATATTTGAAGTATGATTTGCAAGTTTCCAAAGACGGCTTGAAATGGTTAGCTGAAATTGTCAAGCTCGCGCAGGAGCAGGGCTTGAATGACGTTGCACAGACGCTGATTGAGTCTGCAAATCAAGAGGCGGTTCACGCGGGATTTTACGCTGTTTTGAATGGCAAATATCCTAAAGATTTTTGGGCGCTTTTAGAGACTGTCAAGAAAGCCGAAATTGCCGGTGAGGCGCAAGTTAAAGCATTGGCTGATAAAGTTCGTGCGGCGGGCTTTGCTGAAGCGGCGGACGAAATGGAAATTTTTGCCAGGCAGGAAGGTCATCACGGCGTAGTTATCGACGAGATTTTTAAAAAGTACAATCCGCCAAAAATTGACGCCGCCGGTAAAAAAGTTTATGTTTGTCCGATTTGCGGCTATGAATACGTCGGCGATATTGATTCTGAGGCGGAAGATTGGACTTGCCCGTTGTGCGGTCAGCCGAAAAGCGCGTTCAAATTGAAGGGCGGAATGACAATTAAAGCTGTCAAACTTTATGAAAATGGATTTATGACACAGCCATTCGCAATGGGCGGCGAAGATGGCGCTGAAAAATTCGACGCCAATATCAGATATCGCTCCAGCCTTCAAAATTTCGTTATCGACACCGGCAAGGAAATTATTCTTGTCGATACCGGAATGCCGCTTGAAACGCCCGATATGGTTGTCGACGATAAAACGCAAATTTACATTGGCAAGCGCATTAAAGATTATGTTAGCGCATTGAAGGCGGCGGGTTATCAGCCGGAGCAAGTTTCAAAAATTCTTGTCACGCACAAACACGCCGACCATACCGGTGAATTGCGCAGTTTCCCGAACGCCAAAATTTATATTTCTCGCGCAGAAGCCGACGCAATGAAACTTGAAGGCGATAATATTGTCCGCGTTGATTTTACTGACGGCGCTTATAAAAATTTCCCTGCCAGCCAGAAAATTGCTGACGGCGTTTATTACATTCAAGCGGTTGGGCACACGACCGGCAATAGCATTGTCATTGTTGAGGACGGCGATTTGAATTACATAATTCACGGCGACGTTACCTACACTGACGAGGCGCTTTACGAAAATAAATTATCGGTTGTCTTTGAAGATTTGCCAGCTGCGCGAGAGACTTTGAATCGCGTCCGCGAATTTATCAAAAATAATCCTACTGTTTACTGTTCGACGCACACGCCGCTCGGCTACGAAAATCTTGACGCTAAAAGAATTGTCGACTTGGATAATCCGCCGAAAAGTATTCCGCCTACCGAAATCGCGCAGAACAAGGCGACCGGTAAATATATTTGCTCAATTTGCGGCTATGTTTACGATCCTGCCGAGCATGACGGCGTGGCGTTTGAAGATTTACCCGCGGATTGGAAATGCCCACGCTGTAAACAATCCAAAGATAAATTTAACCGCGCATAAAAATTCAACTCCTGACATAAATTCGGGCCGTCAAAAATCGATAGCCTTATTTTTTTGACTTCATTAAAATTTCATTAGAAATACGAGGAGCTCTTGATAAATTTAGTATATCGGTGGTAAAATATATAAAATAAATTTTTTTGATTAGAAAGCAGGTGGTAACAATGGCTGAATTGGATAAAACTTCTCTGATTAACAGCGTTGAAAATTATGCAGATTCGCTGTGGGATAAAACTCTCGACAATCTCAAAACTAAAATGGTTGCGGAAGCGGAATCTAAGGATGTTTCCAAAGATTTGTTGAATACGCTCAAAGCCAATGTTGACCTACAGGATTACCCCGACGATGTTTATTACACGGTTATGGACGAAATTGTTGAAAATAAAGACGAAGAAGTTACAACCACCAAGAAGAAAAGCAGCAACATTTTCAAGAAAATCGCGAATTGGTTTGAAGACGTATTTGATGATCTATTCAGCAAAAAAACGCGCTCGCTGATTGTCGACGATTTAACTTATTTGGTGGCGGGCGCTATTGGCAAAACTGTGACTTTGGCGAAAATTACGGTTAGCGGCGTTGACCACATTTTGAATTGGACGGGCGTCACGGACAACGATCATACTGTATCAGATTTTATTGATGAAGTAATCGACGCGGGCACGGATTATTGCAAAAGTCTCTGGAAAAAAATTTCGCAGAGTAGCACCGGCGAATTGGTAACAGATTGGATTGAATCGCTCGTTGATAAAAACGATAACGTCAGCAGTTTTATCAGCACGTTGCAAGAAGTTTATTCGGATATTAATCAAGGCAATTACAAGACAAAGCTGGTTGAATTGACGGCTGAAGTTTTCGCTGACAACAGTTCGACGATTAGCAATTTGACAAATAAATATAATACGCTGGTTGATACTGTTAACACTTTGAAAAATGACACCGATATTAGCGCCGTTTCTGACAGCTATAAAAATTTCGTCGATTCGTATAATGATTTAGCGAGCGCGCTCGGTACTAGCGGCATTTCCTACGATATGATCAACAATTTTATCAGCGATTCTGAAACTGATTCGCGCGATATTTTGGTTTACGCGGACGGCGACGGCGATGTTACGATTAGCGATTTCAAAGCCGGTTCGAGCGATAACAGCGACGTGATTTATTTGCAAGGCAATTTGGGCGAAATTAATCGCGAAGGCAATGTTGTTACAGTAAACGGTGCGAGTGGCGGCGCTCTTACCATTGAAACAGATTTTTCAACGGACGAAGCTATTTTGTACACGATTGACGGCGAAAATATTGGTGCAGCGAAATTGGCAGATTCTACGAATACGCTTTACTACGATAAGAATGTTTACTATTTCCGCTTTAATGACAATGCGGGCAGACTTTTCTATTGGGGCGGCGACGATGTAACAATCGCGCTGGATAATTCGACGACCGCGCAAGAATATATTGGTTTAAAGTCGATAATTACGAAAAGCGATACTGAAAAAGCCAGCGGCAATTTAAATCTGATTGGTAATGATTTGGA
>CAJOIB010000055.1 GCA_905234705.1 uncultured Selenomonadaceae bacterium
AACAACGTAGCAATCGCCTCTAACCAAACCGATGACGTACAGACCGGTACAAAGGGCTGGCACGTCGGCGCGGCTTATGCTCCTTTCAAAAATGTTGGTATTCTTGCAAGATATTCCGATGGTAAGTATATTACCGGCGGCGATAAATATCGTAAAGTCTTTGCTCGCGCTGAATTCTTCTTCTAATTCAAAAATTAATGCGGCGGTCTGTCGCACGGATAAACTTTTGGGAGCTTCCAATTTCGATTGGGGGCTCTTTTTAATTGGCAGGAAAATATTTTGTAGTGGCGAAATTTTTTACTAAAGGAGTGTGATTTTTAATGTCAGCTAAAGGTGATATGCTCGCCGGTAAATGGTACAACGCCAATTTTGACATTGAACTCATTAACGAGCGGACGCTTATCAAGGATTATTGCTTGCAGTATAACAATTTGCCAATGCGGGATTTGATTCATCGCCGCGAAACTCTGCGCGAAATTCTGCCCAATGTCGAAGTTGAGCAAGTCGAAGTTTTATCGCCGTTCATGGTCGATTATGGGTACAATGTTTATATGGGCGCGGGCTGTTTCCTCAATCACAATGTTTATTTAATGGACTGCGCGAAAATTCATTTCGGCAAAAAATGTTTCATCGGTCCGAGCTGCGGATTTTACACGGCGATTCATCCGCTGGAAGTCGACAGGCGCAATGAAGGTTATGAAATGGCTAAGCCGATAATGATAGGCGATAATGTTTGGATTGGCGCGAATGTAATTGTATTGCCAGGCGTGACGATTGGCAGCAATTCAGTTATTGGCGCGGGCGCTGTTGTCACGAAGGACATTCCGGCAAATGTTTTGGCGTTCGGCAATCCGTGTAAAGTTATTCGGCAAATTTAAAACGGGCGCAGGATATTTGAGGAGGTTTCAATTTGCCTACGTTCAATTTTCTCGGCAAGGACAAAGTTATCCAACATAAGCCGCCCTTTCACTTTCTCGATAAAAAATATTCCGTCGGCAATTCGGAAAATATGATAATCCACGGTGATAATCTCATTGCGTTAAAATCTCTGTTGCCGAAATTTGAGGCAAGGTTAAGTGCATTTATATAGATCCGCCGTATAATACTGGCAATGAAAATTGGATTTACAATGACAATGTTAACGACCCTCGCCTTCAGAAATGGATTGGCGAAGTGGTTGGTCGCGAGGGCGAAGATTTGACGCGACACGATAAATGACTGTGTATGATGTACCCGCGGCTTAGGCTGTTGCAAAGATTATTAGCGAACGACGGCGCAATTTTTATCAGCATTGACGATAACGAGCAGGCGAATTTGAAACTTATTTGTGACGAGATTTTTGGCGCGAGCAATTTTTTAGCGCAAGTGATTTGGGAGCGTGCATATGCGCTGGTTAATCTCAAAAAGCATTTTTCGCCCAGTCACGATTACATCATCTGTTATGCTAAAAATATTTCGCAACTGATTTGTCACGGTTTGCCTCGAACTGCCGCGGCTGATTCGCTGTATAAAAATCCGGACAATGACCCGCGCGGTGTATGGCAGTCTGATAATTTTTCAGTTGGTCCTGTGGTGGAAAAGCAGGTTTATGAAGTTACAACGCCTTCGGGCAGAAAAGTTTTGCCACCCAGTGGCAGGTGTTGGCGTATGACTAAAGAGCGGTTTATTGAAATGCTTGCTGATAATCGCATTTGGTTTGGCGAAGATGGAAATGGTGTGCCGCGTGTTAAAAGATTTTTATCCGAAGTCAAGCAGAGCGTAACGCCAATGACGATTTGGAAATATGAGGACATTGGGCATTCGCAGGACGCCACAAAAGCTTTGAAGAAAATTTTTGATGGGCGAGCAGTTTTTGAATATCCGAAGCCCGTTGAATTGATAAAGCGTTGTTTGGAACTTTACAGTGACAAAGATTCGATTGTACTGGATAGTTTTGCAGGGAGCGGGACGACGGCGCACGCGGTTATCAATCTAAACAAAGCTGATGGCGGGTCGCGCAGATTTATCTTGATTGAGTTGAATGACTATGCGGAAACCATAACAGCTGAAAGAGTGCGGCGCATTGGTGGCGAATTTAATTTTTATGAGCTGGGCGAAAGTTTATTTGAGGGCGATTTTATCAATCCGAAAATTTTTATTGGGCGTCGACAATGGAATTGCTTACTATTATTGCCACGAACAGACAATGCTGAATTTTGAATTTCTGTCAACAATGAAGACTCGCGCAGATTATTTTGTGATTTACGCGGACGCCTGCAATTTGAGTGACGAACAGCTTGCCACGCGCAATATCACTTTTAAACAAATTCCCTATGATGTGCCGAAATATTGAGCGATTTATAATTGCGGCGTCATTGGGGTTATCACGCCAAAATCGTAGCCCCATTCTCGAAGCATACGAATCAATTCCGGCAGAGCCTTAACGGTTTCTTCCTTGCCAGCTTTGGAGTGCATTAAAATAATCGCGGTTCGCGGAGAAAGTGTCGTAATTTGCTTGATAACATTGAGAACTTGAGCGGTTGCGTTAGGCTTGCTTGGCGTGGCGTCTTCAGTACTCAAATTCCAGTCAAATTCAACGTAGCCGCAAGCGTCAATCATATCCCAATAATCTTCGTCAAAAACACCGGCAACTCCGCCAGGCGCGCGAATAATCAGCGGGCGGACGCCGATATGCTCCATGATAATATCGTCAGTCTTCATAAATTGGGCGACGAAATCCCATGGCGATTTATAAAGTTCCTTGTAAACGTGATTGTAACTGTGGTTGCCGATAGCGTGACCTTCGTTGAAAATGCGCTTGAGCACTTCGGGATTTTTCTCAACCATATTGCCGCAAACAAAAAATGTAGCCTTAATGCCTTCAGCTTTGAGCACGTCTAAAATTTGCGGCGTGATTTTATCGTCCGGACCGTCGTCGAAAGTCAAGTAGGCAACGTTTTTTTCGTGATAAGGCTCAATTTTCGGCAAAGACATTGGCAAACCGGCGTCGTGGCGATCCCAAACGCCGTATTTGTCATAAACCGGCTTATCAATCACGTTGAGTTGCAGATTGGAAAAATTTTCGTCAGCAAGTACGTATTGCGTAGGCTGATTGATTTTCGCAGGATTATTGGCTGGCGGCGTGGTTACGGACTGCGGCTTGGGCGCGGGCGACGGCTTGGGTTTCGCCGGAATAGTCTCCTCTTCGGTACAGCCACCGCACAAAATTAATATCATCAGCATTAATAGCAGATAAAACAAATTCCTCATCGAATGAACTCCTTCCAAATGAAATTTCTATGAAAGATAATAGCGCAGAATTGGCTCATAATCAAGCGGCGGCGAAGATAAAAAATTGTCAAAAAATTTTAAAATAGTTATTGCAAGTTGCTGGTGGAATGTGCTACAATAGCCGCGTAAGTAAGGGAACTGAAAAGTTCCAAGGTAAAACGTAATTGATTTTTAGGAGGTAATGCTAAATGCCATTGATTAAAACTACGGCTATGTTCAAAAAAGCTTATGAAGGCGGCTTTGCAATCGGCGCATTCAACGTCAACAACATGGAAATCGTACAGGGTATCACCAGCGCAGCGGCTGAACTCAATTCTCCGGTAATTCTCCAGTGCTCCGCAGGCGCAAGAAAATATGCTAATTCCCGTTACCTCGTCCATCTCGTTCGCGCAGCTCTTGAAGTCAGCGATATCCCCATTGCGTTGCATCTCGATCATGGTCCGGACTATGCAACGTGCAAATCTTGTATCGATGACGGCTTTACTTCCGTTATGTTCGACGGCTCACATTATCCTTTCGAAGAAAATATCGCGAAAACCAAAGAAGTTGTCGAATATGCACACGCTCATAACGTCGTTGTTGAAGCTGAACTCGGACAACTCGCAGGTATCGAAGATGACGTTAAAGTTGACGCTGACAAAGCTCATTACACGAAGCCCGAAGAAGTTGAAGAATTTGTAAGCAAGACCGGCGTTGATTCATTGGCTATCGCTATCGGCACAAGCCATGGCGCATTCAAATTTAAGCCCGAACAGTGCACAAGAAATGCTGACGGCGTACTCGTCCCGCCTGAATTGAGATTCGACATTCTTGCCGAAATCGAAAAGAAAATCCCAGGCTTCCCGATCGTTCTGCACGGCGCATCTTCGGTTATTCCGAAATACGTAAAAATTATTAATGATAACGACGGCAAACTTGACGACGCTGTTGGTATTCCGGAAGATCAACTTCGCAAAGCGGCAAAATCTGCAGTCTGCAAGATTAACATTGACTCTGACCTCCGCCTCGCAATGACAGCCGGTATCCGCGAACACTTCAAAGCACATCCTGAGCATTTCGATCCGCGTCAATATATCGCTCCTGGTCGCGATTATATCAAAGAACTCGTTATGCACAAGATTAAAACCGTTCTCGGTTCTGAAGGCAGCGCGCCTGGCATCATGGAGCTTGTCAATCAGTACTAAGCCGTACGTAAAATTCTTGGCAACTCAAGAAATTTGAAAAATCGCTGTTAATTCAGCACTAATCGCATAAAAAGTCCCTGGTCGATTAATTTCGGTCGGGGATTTTTGCGTTATTATCAACTTTCTGGAGGAATTTTATGATTTGGACGCAAAAACAACTTGACGCAATTAAAAGTCGCAATAAAAATTTGCTCGTTGCCGCCGCCGCCGGTTCGGGCAAAACTGCTGTACTTGTTGAAAGGATTACTCAGCTGATAATGTCGGGCGATTTCGACGTGGATAAAATGCTGATTGTCACATTCACAAACGCCGCCGCGCAGGAAATGAGAACGCGCATTCACAAAGCCATCGCTGAAAAATTAGCCGCGGTCGACGATTCAGATTTAATTGTCAGATTGGAACGACAGGCAATACTTTTAAGCGGCGCGTCGATTATGACTTTCCACGCGTTTTGTTTATCGGTATTGCGGCGGCATTTCACAAAAATAAATCTCGACCCGAAATTCCGCGAAGCTGACGAACACGAATTAAAAATCCTGCAGCAAGAAGTCATTGAAGATTTATTTGAAAAAAAATACGCCGAACACGACGCCGCTTTTATAAAATTTACGGACGAATTTGGCGGTAATGTTCAAGGCGACGCCGATTTGCACAAATTGATTATAAAACTGTACGATTTCGCGCAGAGCCGCCCCTATCCCAATATTTGGCTTGAATCGCTGACTGAACTTTATGAGCAACCAGATAAATTTAAAATTGGCGAAAAGACGTGGCTGGAAGCTGCTAAAAAATTTGCGCTGGATTACGCGCGCGGGATAATCAATTATGCGCGCAAGGAATGTTCGGCGATTATTCACAAATCCAACGAACTTTTTCAATCGAGCAAAGGCGCGGTTAAAATCGGGCAGAAAAGTTTAGCCGGCGATTTAGAAATTATTGACACGCTGATAAATGCAACTGGCGATTGGGATAAATTTTTTAACAGCCTGCGCGAAATTGATTTTATAAAATTTGACTCGCCGCGCGGGAAATTGGACGCTGAAATTGCCACCGCCAAAGAAAATATCAAAAAGCGCCGCGATAATTACAGAGATAAAATTGAAAATCTGCACGAAAAATTTGTAACCATGACGAGCGCCGAAATTGTTGACGAAATGAAAAATCTGGCTGAATCGGTGCGGCAACTGGTTAAGGTTACGATAGCATTTGCTGACGCCTTCGCCGCCGCCAAACGCGAAAGAAATATCATTGACTTCAACGACATGGAGCATTTGGCGCTGAAAATTTTTAACGCCGACGACAGCACAGCCGCCGCTTACCGCGCGAAATTCAAGGTGATTATGGTTGACGAATACCAGGATACAAACGGCGTGCAGGAAGAAATTATCAGCAAGATTGTCGGCGCGCGGAATTTTTTTGCGGTGGGCGATGTCAAGCAGTCGATTTATCGTTTCAGAAATGCAGATCCGGAAATTTTTCTGCAGAAATATGATACTTATCCGCGGGCGGCTGACAGTGAGCGAATTGATTTGTCAACAAATTTTCGTTCGCGTAAAAAAATTGTCGATGCGATTAACGCGATTTTTGAGCAATTAATGACGCGCGAGGCTATGGAAATTGACTACGACGAAGACGCGCGCCTAAATTTCGGCTCAAATTATCCTGTTGCGGACGGCACATTCACTGAGCGCCCTGAATTTCATATCATAAATCTGCGCGACGCAGGCAAAAAAACTTACAGCAATGACGACGAAGAAACTGACGAATACGCGCCGGATTTGGATAAAATTGAACGTGAAATGCAACTTATAGCCAATCGGATTAATCGAATGTTCAAGGCGGGCAAGCAAATTTTTGACGGCAAGGATTATCGCCCGCTCAAATATAGCGACATTGTGATTTTGCTCCGCTCGATTGACGGCACAGCGGCGAAAATTATTGACGTTTTGCGCAAAAATAAAATTCCCGCATACGCCGCCGATAAAGACGGATATTTTCGCGCGCCCGAAATTCAAACTATGCTTAGTCTGCTTCGGATTTTAGACAATTCGCGGCAGGATATACCGCTGGCAACTGTTATGCTCAGTCCGATTGGCGGATTCAGCACCGAAGATTTAGCCAATCTGCGCATTGACGACCGGAAGGCGGATTTGTACACGCTGATTAGTAGCAGTGAAGATTCGCGCTACCAAAATTTTTTGGATAAGATTAATCGGTGGCGGGAAATGGCGCGGCAGTTGAGCGTTCCGGAACTTTTGAGCAATATTTATCGCGAAACCGGCTATTACAATTATTTCGGCAAAAAGGTTGACGGCAAGATTCCGCAGGCGAATTTGCGAATGCTGATTGACCGCGCGGCGGCGTATGAGAAAACTGCATTTCGCGGCTTGTCGAGATTTATTCAGTTTATCAAAAAAATTCGCGAATTGGGCAATGATTTATCGGCGGCGCGTACTCTCGGCGAAAGTGAAAATGTCGTTCACGTTATGACGATTCACAAGAGCAAGGGCTTGGAATTTCCGGTTGTATTCGTCGCGCAGCTGGGCAAACAGTTTAATTTTCAAGATCTGCGCGATACGGTTATTCCACACAGAAATTTGGGCGTTGGGATTTACCGGACGATTGACGGCACAAATATTCGCACTTCGACATTTGCGCGCCGCGTCATTACGAAAAAAATTAAGGCTGAAATGCTCGCTGAAGAATTGCGCATTTTGTACGTTGCCTTCACGCGCGCCAAAGAAAAATTGATTCTGGTCGGCACGGTTAAAAATGACAAAGTTCTCACCAATTTTGACGGATTGAGCGATTTGTCTTCGAATATTTTGCAGAGCGCCAACAGTCCTATGGATTGGCTTTTAATGGCTAAAAATTTTATTGGCGATGTGATTAACGTTGAAGTGGTCGACGCAGAGGAAATTAATTTGCCCGCCGATAAAACCGATAATAAGATTGTCGAGGAGAAAAAAATTGCGAGCGTTGAGAAATTGCCGCGGTCGCCGCTTGCCGATATTCCCGCGAAATTGTCAGTTACCGAGATGAAACGCCGTCTGCGCGAAGAAGATTTTGAAATTGCGCAATGGAGATTCGACAGGCAGACAATTTATCGCCGCCCGAATTTTTTGCAGAAGGCTGAAATTACCGGCGCTGAATTTGGCACGGCGATGCATAGCGTTATGCAACATTTGAATTTAAGCGGCGATTTGACGGCAAACGGTATCGTCGCGCAGATTGACGCGATGATTGACAATCAGCTTTTAACCGAAGAACAAGGCGCGGTTGTTCGTAAAAAGTCCGGCAACATTGCGCGATTTTTTCAAAGCGAAATTGGGCGCGGTGTGCTCGACGCGCAGGAAATTTACCGTGAATTGCCGTTCAGTCAGACGATTGCCGCGAATATTCTTAAGCCGCAAATTGATTCGGCGGAAAAAATTTTCATTCAAGGTATAATCGACGTGCTTTTTAAGGACGTCGCGGGGCATTGGATTTTGCTTGATTACAAAACTGACAGGGACAATACCGACGAATATTTTCAGAGCGAATATCGCGAACAGATTAATTTCTACACTCGCGCAGTTGAGGCGATTGCTCACGTGAAAGTTGCGGAAAAATATCTTTACTTGCTGGGCGCGGGGCGATTTATTAATATGAATAGTGGTGATTGAATGGGCACGATTAGAAAAATTTTAGTTCCTGTGGACGGCTCGGTGAATGGCTGCAAAGCGGTTGACCAGGCGATTTATCTTGCGTCGAAATTTAAGGCGGCGATGGATTTTGTTTACGTTGCCAGCGATATTAATGAAGATATTCCGAGCAATTTGGTATTTGACAGGATTTGGGCGAAATTGCCCGCCGATATTTCCGCCAATAAGCACGTCGAACGCGGCGAAATTTCCGAAACGATTTTGAAAGTGGCTGACGCTCAAAAATCCGATATGATAATTATGGGCGGGCGCGGCTTGGGCGTTATCAAAGGTTCGCCGATTGGCTCTGTCAGTCAAAAAGTTGTCGAAGAATCCAAAATTCCCGTAATGGTTATAAAATAGCAAAAACTTGACTTTGATTATTAAATTACTTAGAATATTAGAGTTGATTTTTTACAACGAATTTAGGAGGTATTTTCGTGAACAATAACGAATTTGACAACAACAATCCGCAAGAAGGAGAAGGCGGCGGCAATAACCCTGGTGGAGAAAATCCTGGCGGTGAAAATCCTGGCGGCGGCAGTTCTTCTGAGGTTACATGGAGCGGCGCAACTGAAATTACAAGCGGCACAAGTCTGACCGGTCAAACTTACACTTCAACGGTCGCTGACGAAAATGCTCTCCTGATTAATACCAGTGAAGGCACGTATTTTCAGAATGCAACTGTTGAAAAAACCGGCGATTCTGACGGCGGAGATAATTGCAATTTCTACGGTATTAATTCTGCAATTATGGTAATGGGCGGCGGTACTGCTACGATTGATGGCGGTACTGTTACGGCTAATGCTACCGGCGCTAATGGCATTTTCTGTTATGGTGGTAACGGCGGCACTAACGGCGCGGCTGGCGACGGTACAACTGTTATCATCATCAATACACAGATAACCACTAGCGGCGATAACGGCGGCGGCTTCATGACAACTGGCGGCGGTACAACTTACGCGAATAATTTGACTGTTGAAACCAGCGGTCAATCTTCAGCCGCTATTCGCACTGACAGAGGCGGCGGTACTGTTTATGTCAACGGCGGAACTTACACTTCAAACGGCGTCGGCTCGCCTGCAATTTATTCTACCGCTGATATTTCCGTGTCAAACGCTACTCTTACTTCAAACAAATCTGAAGGCGTTTGCATCGAAGGCGAAAATTCTGTTGCTCTCACCGATTGCACATTGACTGTTACTAATTCGCAAACCAACGGCAACGCTACTTTCCTTGACAGTATCATGATTTATCAATCGCAAAGCGGCGACGCGGCTGACGGTACGTCTTCATTTTCTATGAGCGGCGGCGAAATTATCAGCAATAACGGGCACGTTTTCCACGTCACCAATACCACTGCTGTCATTAATTTGAATAACGTAACCATTAACAACGCCGATAGCAATAATGTTTTGTTGTCCGTTTGCGATGACGGCTGGAGCGGCGCGTCCAATATCGCTACTCTTAACGCGGATTCACAAACTTTAACCGGCGATATTCTTGTCGGTGATAATTCCACTTTCACGCTCAATATTTCCGATAATTCGACTTTTACCGGCAATATTCTTGGTGAAATTACTAATGCTAGCGGCGGCACTGTTTCAACCGCGGTCGGCACTGTCAACGTTACTATTGATGATTCTTCGCAATGGATTTTAACCGCCGATACTTATATTTCTAACTTTGAAGGATCCGCTGATAATATCGTTTCAAATGGATTTACTTTGTACGTTAATGACCAGCCTTTTAATAGTGTCACTTCACTTAGCGTCGATAATACTGTTGATAATACGCTGATTAGCGGCACTTCCGATAATGATTCGATTATTAATCGCGCTGATAACGTCACTATTAACAGCGGCGCGGGCAACGATACTATTATCAATGGGCTTGACGATACTGCTGCTAAGAATGTTTTGATTAATACCGGTGACGGCGATAAT